>NZ_JAWHNU010000070.1:0-28707 GCF_032582135.1 Pseudomonas syringae group sp. J309-1
CATGGATGGCCCGTTGCGGCGGCCCACGGTTCAGGATCTGCGGGCGGGTACACCGAGCACCAGCGAGGTGCCAAGTGATGGGGCAAGAGCGTTTTGCTTACTTTTGCGCTCCATCAAAAGTGAGGCGCTGTAAAAGCGCAACCAATACCAGCCCTTACCCCAACAACGGATATGTACACAAAAATCCCGACATGGAAAAGATATGTACATACCTATGGAAGGAATGAAGCCACGTTACCGCACCAACACACGACGCAAAGTAGCCAACCGATCAGCGAACCCCATGATCCACTGACTGAAGCTCAACTCATTGAGCACACTGAGATCCTGCTGAGCACATAGACGAACCGTGTTCTGCGCATCCAGAGCCAACCAGCAACCGCCCAACTGATCAGGCTTGAAATTGAGCTGCAGCAAGCGTTCGTGGATGCCACGCTGCGTCTGATCAAGATCAATCCGGGCATGGACGAACGCAACATCACCCGGTGCCGGAACTTCAATATTAGCCAGTTCCTGACCCTGCTCGTCAGCCAGCGCACAGAGGCCATCCTTGAATACCAGTTCACTGCCAGCCTGAGCGGCCAGCGCCGCCAGCAAACGGTCGGCATGAGGTGTGGTCATGGTTCTGCTCCCTATCAATGAAAATCTGCTTTGCCGAACATGGCGCGTGTCAATGACGCGCCAGACCTTCGCCCAAGTGCTCAAGCCCCATGAGCTGCAACTGATGAGCGCTGATTTCATCCAGCGCGGCACTGTCCAGTTCGCCAGGCAAACAATGCCAGACCACGAAATCGCGGCGAGAATCCAGGAACAGAAAGTAATCGTTGTAACGCTCCGGGTCATCGAAACGACGCTCCAGCGCATCACCTAACTGCGAAGGTCCAAGACTGTGCCAGTCAACCTGCAGGGCCAGGCCCCAGTCCAGGCATTCGCGACGTGTGCAAAAGGCTACGCCAGCAGCTATTTCCCAGATAGCAGGGCGTCCTGCCACCACCTCGGCGTAAAATTGCGCCTTGTCAGTATTACGAGCGGGCATAGGGTTAATCCTCCAAGGGCACTCGAGTGAATTCGGCCTGCTCATCCCCCAGGCCGAGGCCGTCGCGCATATCCGATGGCCACCAGATAACGACCTCACGGTCGTTGGAAACAGGCCGGTCACACGCCTCTTTGGCGCACCCGCGGTGGCCAAAGGAAGAGCAACCGGCCAACAACATCACGGTCAAAGCGAGCAAGACAGCTTTCATGGCTGGCTGACCTCCACAGTAGTGAGCAATGAACGACGTTGCGGCGCGCCGCTGTTGACTTTGGGTGGACGCAAAGCAATGAACACCTCGGCCTCTCCACCCGGCGGCACCCAGGCACTCGGCCAGACGCTAACGCCGACCGCATAACGACCTCCACAGCTGGCCTCATCAACGCGTTGTGGCGTATCGGACGTGTTGCGCACCAGCGCGACAGCGACGCCAAACCCTGCATCACCGGCATACCATTGCGCACGGCGTGGATCGAGTTGCAGGTCAGGATTGCCGTCGCACAACGTCTCGGGACGCAGCGGTATGGCAGCGGCGGTAAAGCCCGCAGGCAAAGTCCCCTGAATCATCGCGCTCAAGGCCTTGGTGACCACTGTGCGGTTCGGTCGCTCGGTGCCTTCGCGGCGCTTTTTGATCTTGTCCAGACGATCCTGCACATGGTTGGGGTTGGCGTAGTCGAAGTAGCGCATCGGGTTCACCTGGTCACCAATCAGGCGCGGCGTCAGGATGAACAAGCGTTCGCGGTTGGACTCACTGCGCTCGCTGGCCGTGAACAGCAACTTGCCAATGATCGGGATCGCGCTCAGATAAGGCACTTTCTTGCGACGCTCGTTGTTTTCATAGACATGAAAACCGCCCACCACCAGCGAGGCCTTCTCGGCAATGACCGCCTGGGTGCTGACGTTGCCACGGCGCACCGAAGGCTGCTCGGCTCGGATATTGGATTCCTGGATCTGCCCGTCCTCGATATCGACGACCATCTGAATCATCTGATCCTTGGCACCGGAAGCCGTGATAGAACGCGGAATAACCTGCAGGCTGGTGCCCGCTGTCAGCGGCTGGAAGTTTGCGACCCGCTCACCGATAGCTTCAAGAATTTCGGTCTGGCTGAAGTCGATGACCGCAGGCTGGTTTTCCAGGGTCAGCACCGAAGGATTGCCAATGATCGTCGCCGAGCCTTTGCCTTCCAGTGCGCGCAGGCCCAGGAAAAATTTGTCCCGATCCTGAACATACATTGTCGAGCTGCGGCCGTTCTCGGCAATGCTCGCGCCGCCGCTGAAGTTACCGGCGCTCAACCCCCAGTTGCTGGACAACTCATCCATCGAGTTGCGGTCAACGTCGACAATGATGGCGTCGATCTCGATCACGTTACGAGGCTTGTCCAGCTCCTCCACCAGATCCTTGTAGATCGAACGCCGCTCGGGATCGTCGTAGATCAGCACGGCGTTGTTGCGCACGTCCGCCTCGACCCTGATGTGATTGCGTGAGCGCGAGGAGCGCCGCTCGCCCTCGGTAGGTGCCACATAATTCTTGCCGCTGAAATTGCTGGCAACTGAGTCGTCGAACAGCTGCGGAAAATTACTCGCATCGGCGCCGAAACCCGTGCTCATGCCACCCATGCCTGCCAAGGGCAACGTGCCGGTGCGCAGGGCATCAGAGGTCAGCCCGCCGCCCATTGAGGAGCGACGTTCCAGCAGGTTTCGCAGCAGCGTGGCAACGCCATCGACTTTCAGGCTTTCGCCGCGGTACTTGATCGGTCGGTCGGCAGCGTTCGCGTAGCGCAGCGGCAAATAGATGACTTCCTGCTTTTCATCGCGGCTTTGCTGCTTTTTGCTGAAGTCTTCGATCAATTCGACGTAACGACGCGGACCGCGCACCAGCACCACGCCCTGCTCGGGCAAAGCGCCCCAGCCGAAGCGCGGATCGAGCAAGCCGACGTCGGTCAACGCCTGACTGAGGTCATCGACTGACTTTTCATCCACCTCGATACGCTTGGATTGCTGTTGATCAAGCGGACTGATGTACAAGCTGTTGTTATAAACGAACCACTGAAATTGATGCTCCAGCGCGAGGCGGTCAAGAAACGCCTCCGGGCTTTCGCTGCGCATCCGCCCGTTGACGGTGCCGCTGATGTCTTCCATCTCCAGACTGACGCCGAAACTCTCGGCGAAGTCCTTGAGGACCTGCGTCAACGGCGCATTCTTGGCGTCATAGGCATACGGGGTGTCGCGCCATTGTTCCGGTACGACGGCAAACGTGGGCGTGGCCCAGAGCATCGCGGCCATCAACGGCAGGCAGGTCCAGGCAGTTTTACCCATTCATCAATCCTCTGTGCAGAAGTCCCAGACCCAGCGACGCGGGCATGGCGGGTCGGCCTGCCGTTTTGCGCGGGGCCTGTTCGGCGAGTACCAGCGCCCAGGCGGCTTGCTGGTTAGCCAGGTTTTCAACGGTGGCGACCAGCGCCGCAGTGTCGACATCGGGGGGCAACCAACGTACCAGGCAGGCACGTTGCTTATGACGGTCATAAGCCAGGGCAATCGGGTCTTCTCCCATCAGGCTGGCTTCGACCAGGCGCAACAGGGGGGCGAGCTGATCATTGTGTGTGCCCATGCGCCCAGGCAGTGCGACACGACAGAAGAAGCCGCCTTCGCGGTTTTGCACCTGGATGCTGGCGCCGTCCACCCAGCATTCGAAAAGCCCGCCAGCCTCGCGGCGGCAGGCTTCTAGCTGGGTGTACAACTCACTGGAAGCCATCGAGCACCGACTTGGTCATGCCGTGCTTCGCGCTCAAGGCTTGAGTCAGCGCGAAGTTGGCCGAAGTGGTGTTCATGGTTTCCTCGAAAATGGCCTGCATGTTCTCGACACTAGGATCGTCGGCGGCAGCTTCGCTCGCGTATTCGTAGTTGCGGCTGGCTCGGTCGTAGTTGTTGTCCAGTCGTCTTTCCAGGGCATTGGTTGACATGGCGTGCTCTCTCGAAATGGGATGACTATCGATGAGTGGTCACGCCGGACAGAACGGTTCCGTCACTGATGAGAATGATCACGCCAGGTCAAGAATGCGCTCACGCAGCCGTTCCCAGTCGAGGCTGAAATCCCCGCTTTCAGTGCTCAGCCAGAGCGTACCGGGAGCGAGGCCGGTGTCGCGTTCGAGCTGCCAGTGCGTGTGCGGTTGTTGTTGCAACCAAGCGTCGACCGATTCATGAAGGTCAACCGAGCAACGCAATGTGGCGCGCACCGGACGGGTCTGGCTCTGGGCAATCTGGCGCACCAGTGCCAATGCGCGTTCTTCATCGGACAGCGTGCCCAGCAGACTGGCCAGCGTCTCGCTTAACAGGCTCCGGGCCTGCTCGACCAAGGCCTCACGCTGGGCCTGCCGTTCGGCCTCCCAACCCTCCAGCATGGCATTGGCGCGATCCCAGAACTGCGCTTGAGCATCGGCCAGCAGTTGCTCACCCTGAGCCCTTGCATCAGCGAGCAACGACTCGGCCTGCACATGGGCGCGCGCAAGGTGCTCACTGGCGAGCACCACATCGCTGAAATATTCGCGGCGCAGCAATGGCTCGGCAACGCCAGGCTGCGGAGCATCAAAACTGAGCGTGCGACGAATGAACATCAGGTTCCTCCAGGACACGTTGCAACGCGGCGCGCCAGAGCATATCCAGACGCTTGGGCTCGGCGCAGGGTGATGCGGTTATGGTGGTTGCGACAGCCCGCGGCCAAAGCAGCCTTAGCCGCTGCCATTGCGCTTCGCCGCGCCATTGAGCCAGCAGTTGCAAAGGGTCGACAGGCTCGTCAGGCAACCAACTGCCCGGCCGTAACGCCTTGGCCACGCTGCGACACCAGGGCCGCAGATTTTCATCCGGCAGTTGTCGCGTTGCCCGCGCGGTGCACAGATGCTCGACAACCGCGAGCAATGACTCCCGATGTTCGCCGGCTTCGAGCAAGCTGACGATTATCGGGTCCGGTCGCGACGGGCTGCTGGCCTGAACACCGAACGCAGCGCCCAGACGATCAGGATGCACCGCTGATAGCCAGGCAAACTGGGCATCGCTCAAATGTCGTTCGCTGATCACTTCAGACCAACTGGCGTCAGCCCATTGCCAGGGCCGAGCCCACCATTGCAGCCACTGCTGCCCCAGTGCCGGACTCATGCCCCGCGCTCGTCAAACCGGCCAACAGCGGTACCTGGCGCCCTGGGTGCCGAACGCATGCCCACCAGCTCAAGCAATTTTTGGCGTAACGCCGGGCGTAGCCACAGAATCAAACCCGCGAATAAAAAGAAAATCCCCAACGCGCCACCCAGCATCATGCCTTTGAGAGCGTCGACTTCCTGCTCTGGCACCATGAACGGTCCGTAATGAACCAGAACCTGCTCCTCCTGATAGGCACGTGCGTTGACGAAGACCACCGACAGTTTCTCGGTGTTATCCACCGCCGCTGCCATGCCGGGAATACTGCTGGCAACCATCCGCCGGATTCGCGGCAACACGGTATCCGGATCAAGGCTCGCAGCATGTTTGATGAACACGGCTGCCGAGGCTGGCTGTACCGGTTCACCGGGCGCTACCCGCTCTGGCAGCACCACGTGTACGCGAGCGACAATGACGCCATCAATCTGCGACAGCGTCGACTCCAGCTCTTGTGACAATGCATAGATATAACGCGCGCGCTCTTCAAGAGGCGTGGAGATCACCCCTTCCTTCTTGAAGATTTCTCCCAGATTAGTGCGCGTGCGCCGTGGCAGGCCCGCCGCCTCCAGCACGCGCACCGCTCGATTGATGTCCGAGGCGGACAGCAGAACGCTGACCCCTTCTTTGTTACTGCGTTTGCTGGCATCGATGTTCTTGCTCGACAGCTCGGCGATCACATCATTGGCATCGTTTTCGGAAAGCTTGCCGTGCAGTTCGATCTGATCACCGCAAGCCCCCAGCATCAGCGCCAGCCCGATCAGGCTCAGGTATTGCAGAAAATGCCTCATCAGCCCACCCATCACTGCATGTTGGTGAGTTTGTCCAAGGCTTGCGAACCCTTGCTGATCATTTTCACCGACAACGACGTTTGCAGAGAGTAATCGCTCAGCGCCCGGGTCGCTTCCATGAACTTCTTGGGGTCCGAATGCAGCGACGCCTCGCGCAGCGCCTTGCCAGCGTCCCTGGACATATCCTCCAGAGACAGAGCCTTGCGCGTCAGCGGGTCCATCACCTGCTCCGAAAAAGCCCCCGCACCCTGAGTCGGCTCTGGCCTTTGCATGGCAGCCCTGAACCAGTCAGCATCGCCTTGCGTAGGGTTATCCAGCTCCACTTCCGGCTTGAGCGCCGTGGCGGAGGCCGAGCTGTTTTCAAGTTTCCCAATCGTCATATCGACCTCCTTCACGGTTTTCAGCTGAACAGCTTGTTCATGATCGAACCGGCTGTATTCTGGGCATCCTGCTGCAGCGCTTGATCCTGAGCCTTTGGACCAGAACCCTGAGTGGTGTTGCCGTCCTGACCCTGCCCCTGCAACAGCTTGAGCAGATCATCGAGGCCCATGGTCACCGTCCCGTTGCCGCCGCCGAAACCGCCGCTACCGCCCACGGCACCGCCACCGAATCCTCCACCACCGCTACCACTGCCGCTGCCTTGATCCGGAGAAAGGGGGATTCCGCTATTGGCCAGCATGCCTGAAGCCGGTGCTGTGCCGCTGCCAGCAGCCTGGCCAAGCATGGCGAGAGCATCCTGAAACTTGGATGCTTCAGCGCCGTCAAGGAAAGTGTCCGCCTTGCCACTGCTGTCAGTTTCGTTGAGTTCGTCCGACCATGACTTGGTCTTGCCGTCAGCGTTGTCCGGCGATCCGAATTTCTCCGGATGCTGGTCCATGAAGTTAGCGACATCTTGCAGCAGGGCTTTGTCTTCGCTTTTGAACGTTGCGCCACCTGAGCCATCCGTCGCAGGCTCCAACACGCTGCCGAGCTTCTGCTCTGCCAGTCCACCGAGCAGTGATGAAAGCGCATCGCCGCCACCGCCAGCTGCACCGCCGCCGCCCACACCACCGTTGCCGCCACCAAAACCGTTGCCAGCACCGGCACTGCCTGCACCGCCTGCACTGCCGGTGCTCCCGCCCAACAACTGGCTCAGCAGTTTCAGAAGATCGTCAGGACTCATGTCCTTCACGGAACCGGCAGCAGGTTTTTGATCAGACATACCGCTGGAGCCCTGACCGCCAGCAGCCTGGCTTTGCGATCCCAGCTTCTCCATCAGTTGGGTAAGCAGTTTTACCAGTGGGTTTTCGCTGTTGACCTGCCCTTTGCCATCGGTCATCGACTTGACCAGCGTGTCAAGGGCAGCGTCCGTGCTCTGCGGGCGTTGGCCACCGCCTGCTGCATTGGGGGAATTACGCGTCTGCTGCTCATTACTGAAACTGGTCGGGCGACTGTTCTCAAGATTTATCGAAATGGTCATGCCTATACGTCCTCTTTGTAATCAGACATCCAGAGTGCGGGCGGGGCCATGTCGCACCTCCACTGAGGGGACACAGCCACCGCCAGAATGATCAGTAATTGATCCCCTTGGCGGTTGAAGCGACGTTACTGAGGTGCTTGAGGTCGCTGTCCTGGCTCATCGCCTCGACAGTGTTCTTGGCGTCGGTCTCGATTTTCTTGATGCCCGCGTTGGTGACTTTGGAGTCCGCAGCCCCGGTGGCATCAGTCATGCGCCCGGCGTTTTCTGCCGAGTTGCTTTCGTAGCCACCGTCGGTGCCGGCAGTAGCGGCTTTGAAGTTGCTGCTAAAGCTGTTGCCCATGTTGTTCATGCTGTTGAAAAAGCTTTCCATAATCTTGCACCTCAGCGGAATGATTGATGTAGGAACTCAGGCCCGGCAGGGTTCAAGCGCCGGTCCTGTTCAATGAGTGGGCATGAGGTTGAAAGCAGTTCCACGTTTAATCCGGGGACTGTGCGTCCTGATGGCTGCGGGAGAAACGCGGGACGGTGCGCGGGACATGGAAACCCGCTGCCTGGCGCCAGTCAGAAAACCGGGAAGACGTAAGGGCAGGATTGGAAGTAAGCCGGAAAGAGCGTGGTGTCAGACTGAAAGGCTTTTGATGCGGTGATACAACGTGCGGCTCGGAATACCCAGTTCGAAGCTGGCCGCTTCTACGCTTTGCTGATGGCGCTTCATGGCTTCATCAATGAGGATACGTTCAATGACCCGTAACTGCGCCTTGAGCTGCAATGGCTCTGGCGAGCAAGGCTCAGCCAACGGCGAGAAGCCCAGTACGGAGCGCTTTGCGCTGGACTTGAGTTCACGAATATTGCCCGGCCAGGTGTGTGCAAGCAGTTGTTGAGTCATCGCGGGAGTCATTACCGGGGCCGGTCGACCGACCAGCGATGCCTGCTTGGCCAGGAAGCGATTGAACAACGGGATAATTTGCTCGCGACGTTCACGCAGCGGCGGCATCTTGATGCTGACCACGCTGAGACGAAAGTACAGATCGCGACGGAAGGTGCCCTCTTCAACCAACTCTTCAAGGGGGCGTTGCGAAGAGGTGATGACGCACATGTCCACCGGGATGAACTCGGTTGATCCCAAGCGTTCAACTCCACGGGTTTCCAGCACACGCAGCAGCTTGGCCTGTAACGACAGTGACATGCTGTCAATCTCATCCAGATACAGCGTACCGCCCTGCGCAGCCTCGACATAACCACTGCGCGATTTACTCGCACCGGTGTAAGCACCGCTGACCACACCAAACAATTCGCTCTCGGCCAGGCTCTCCGGGATGGCCGCGCAGTTCATCGCAACGAACGCACCACGTCTTCGCGATAAACGATAAATCTGCCTTGCCAGGGTGTCCTTGCCGGTGCCTGTTTCGCCAACCAGCAGCACATCAATATTCAGGGGGGCCATGTTGGTGGCCAGGTACTGCAAGTCAACGAAATCGCCGAAATAGGCAATTTCCTTCAGGTCTGATTCAAACTCGCGTCTATCCATGTTGGAGTACCCTCTTCGCACTTACATCCAGTATCGCGACCCCCTGACAGGCAGTTTGCAATGGCAAACTACGCAGGTCGCATCACTCAAGTGGTACCATTTTCAAAGGACACTTCTACTCTCAACATAAAGCCGCAAGAGAATTTGGAGGGGACAGGTCGTTTGAAAAAGCTTGCGTAACGTAGACAAAAACAGACAACAGAAGTTCAGATAAAAGTTATATTTCAACAGTGCGCGATATAGTGCGCATTTAATATCGATTTTTCTCTGAAAGCATTGCTTTAGAGCCTTCTGCATCGCCAAATGCGACCTCAGACAGGGCTCTTTACGACACGGCAGGCGAGCGTAACTGTCGCAGGTGACAGTTTTATGAATGGCTATTATCTATAACTTATCTTCCGCAACTTTCCAAGCACAATCAGACCGTCACACAGTGATGACTTATATGCTTTTACATGGCCACCATCCGAGGACTTTTAACATCACGGTATAAAATCGTATCACTGCCAGTGAATAAGAGTATTTGAACACTTTTATCCCCTGTGCCTACAGGGCCATTGAGAAATCATCGCTGCAGTGAGCCCTACACTGGCCGGCTGTTTCAACAATTCCGGATGGTTGAACAGGTAGGCATTAACAGCGTTGACCACCTGCCCCGCATCGACATCCTCCCGACTGCAAAACAACAAGCCTGCATTGGCATCGTAGACACCCTGGACATAACCCAATGCCTGCATCTGAGCCAGGTTCAACGGCTGCCCCTTGCGAATTTCGCGCAGCGATACCTGCAGGTCATGCCCGCTGAAAAAAGCCCCTTGGACCGTCTCGCATAATCCAGCAAGCATCAACGCCCCGCCCATGCAGAATGAACGCATCAAACGGTTTCCCCGGGGACGACGCCTGGAGACACCGCCATGGCGGGCGCGCGAGTTCTTGTGCACAGCATGCGCAATGGGAAATCTGTCATCCGCCATCAGTCCGATCCCGTGGTGATCTGAATGCTGAGTGGTCAGTGCCTGAAAAACGGTTCCACGATTAAGCAGATTTTTTTTGGCGAGCGTTCACTCGCTAAAAGCAAAGCTGGACATAACCTGCTGAGTGAGACCCTGACGAGAGGCGGCCAGCTGTTGAGCAGAGCGCTGTCGCGCTCAAGATACCTGAGCTGCCGAAGGCTGCGATGGCGGTGTGTCAGAGTAAATGCTTCGCAGCCTTCGGCAGCTCCTACAAAATATGAATTCAAACTTATAGGATTGCATTTTCTGGACAACGCCCCTGCTACCCAGGGGCGTTTATGTGAAATCAAGCGGCGTTTTTAACCTGCTTCAGCGAGCGCGCCACCAGATCTCCAAACGAACTGACCGGCCCTTGCAGGTTGCCCAGGAAGCGCGGGTAGATCAGCCACAGGTCCATAACAGGCTTGAAGTCCTTGACTGGCAACACCGCCAGTTGCTCTCGATGAATGCTGCGTTCAAGCAAGGGGCGTGGCACCAGCCCCAAACCCATGCCGTCGGCTACGAGGCCCAACTGCAGTTCAGTGCCGAAAGTTTCCAGGTTGACCTTCAAGCTCAGTCCCTGATCCGACAAGGTACGCTGCAAACCGGCGCGGAAACCACAGCCATCAGGGTTTAGCACCCATCCCTGCTGATAACAGTCGGCCAGTTTTACCGAGCCTTTGGGCAACGCAGAACGTGCGCAGACCACTACCAGTTCCATCTTGCCGATGGACTCGCCAATGATGTTTTCCGGGAAAATCTTGCCTGCCGGGAACAACGCCGCGGCAGCATCCAGTTCGCCGTTCTCGATTTTGCTGACCAGGTTACTGCCCCAGCCGGTGGACACCTGCGCACGCAAATCCGGGTACTCACCGCGCAGTTGCTTGAGGGCATCCAGCAGCACCACGTCACCAATAGTTTGCGGCACCCCCAGACGCAGCAGACCGCTCGGCGGTGTATCGCTGGCAACCAGCTCACGCAAGGCATCCATCTCACGGAGGATCGACAGACAACGCTGATACACCTGATTACCCATCTGCGTCGGCTTAAGCGGTTTGGTGTTGCGGTCGAACAACTCGACGCCCAACGCCTGCTCGAAATTCTGCACCCGCCGAGTAATCGCCGGTTGGGTCAGGTCCAGGGACTGCGCCGCATGGCTGATCGACTGGCAACGAATCACCGCCACAAAGGCATCGATATCATCAATTTTCATTCGGACCGCACATAAAGAGACAGATGAGAGATAGGCGAAAATCATAGTGGGATTTGCGTTTTTTGGATAGCTGCAGCAGATTTTTGCATTGGCCATACCGACGCCATCGCGGGCCAGCGCGCTTAGATATTACGGTGGGTAGGAGCGCGCTTGCCCGCGATTGCGATTTGGCGTTCGACAAATAGCTCAAGATAGACACTGCTCACGGAATAACTTTCTCAGCACCTTTGGTTATAACCTAATCATAAAATAATCGCATATTAGGCTAATCCATTATGTTTATATTAAGCCACGCATTAACCTGGCGCTGGTATAGACATGACGCACACACGACATCCCGAACGGCTAAGAGAATTCATTGGCGCACTGGCCGAGCTGATCGACAGCAATCCTCGCGAGGGTGATCTGCTGCATCGTGGCGGCAAGCTGCTGGGCCAACTGGTCAGCTACGACGACTGGCTGCCGGACGAGTACGCCATTCCCAGCCCCGAGCGTTATCAACAGTTCCTTCTGCACGCCGACTCACGGCAGCGCTTT
This sequence comes from Pseudomonas syringae group sp. J309-1, assembly GCF_032582135.1. Taxonomy (NCBI): domain Bacteria; kingdom Pseudomonadati; phylum Pseudomonadota; class Gammaproteobacteria; order Pseudomonadales; family Pseudomonadaceae; genus Pseudomonas; species Pseudomonas syringae group sp. J309-1. The sequence goes on from NZ_JAWHNU010000070.1 coordinate 11,739, forward strand.
TCGATTGTCAGTTTCGTCTGGGGCCCCGGCCAAAGCACACCGATTCACGACCACCGCGTGTGGGGCTTGATCGGCATGTTACGTGGCGCTGAATACTCCCAGGGCTTTGCCCGCAGCCCGGATGGTCGACTGGAAAAAGAAGGCCAGGCGATTCGCCTCGAACCCGGTCATGTGGAAGCCCTGTCGCCTCGCAGCAATGACGTGCATCAGGTCAGCAATGCCTTCAGCGATCAGGTCTCGATCAGCATCCACGTTTATGGCGCCAACATCGGCGCAGTGCGGCGTGCGGTGTATCAGCCCGACGGCACCGAAAAACTGTTTATCTCCGGCTATTCCAACGCCTTTCTGCCCAACATCTGGGATCTGTCCAAAGAGAGCCCTGCCAAAGAGAGCCACGCACAATGACTCAGTTGAACACTCGCTCCTTCGCCGATATCCGCCAGGCGCTGCTGGCTCATGAAGAACTCGCCCTGGTCGACGTTCGCGAGGAAGCACCCTTCGCCGAAGCGCACCCTTTGTTTGCGGCCAATATCCCGCTGTCAAAACTTGAGCTGGAAGTGTTGTCGCGCATCCCGCGCCTCGACACCGCCGTGACGGTCTACGACAACGGCGAAGGTCTGGCTCAGCGCGCCGTTGAGCGTTTACAGGCATTGGGTTACAGCAATGTAAAACTGCTTGAAGGCGGCCTGGAAGGCTGGCGTGAGGAAGGCGGCGAGCTGTTCATCGACGTCAATGTGCCCAGCAAAGCCTTCGGCGAACTGGTTGAACATCATCGCCATACGCCTTCACTGGCGGCTGAAGAAGTGCTGCAATTACTGGAATCCAAAGCTGACGTGGTGGTGCTCGACGCACGTCGCTACGACGAATACCAGACCATGAGCATCCCCAGCGGGATCAGTGTGCCCGGAGCTGAACTGGTGCTGCGAGCTCGCGAACTGGCGCCGGACCCAAACACCCGCATCATCGTCAATTGCGCGGGCCGTACCCGTAGCATTATCGGCACCCAATCGCTGGTCAACGCCGGTATTCCCAATCAGGTGAGCGCTCTGCGTAACGGCACCATTGGCTGGCTGCTGGCGGGTCAGACACTCGATCATGGCCAGGCTCGTCGCTTTGCCGCCGTGAGCGACGACACCCGTGAAGTGGCCGGTGCCGACGCCCGCCGCGTGGCCGACAAGGCTGGCGTGCGCCGTGCAAGCCGCGCCGAGCTGAGCAATTGGCAAGCAGACCCATCGCGCACCACTTACTTGCTGGATGTGCGCACGCCGGAAGAATTTGCCAAAGGCCATTTACCCCACGCGCGCTCAACCCCGGGCGGCCAACTGGTTCAGGAAACCGATCACTACGCCAGCGTGCGTGGAGCGCGTCTGGTGCTGGTGGACGACGACGGCGTACGCGCCAACATGTCGGCGTCCTGGCTGGCCCAGCTGGGCTGGGAAGTGTTTGTGGTCGACGACCTGCAAGCCAGCGACTTCAGCGAACAAGGGGACTGGAACGCACCGATTCCTGCGCCTCTACAAGTGGAAGAAATCAGCCCGCATACCCTCGCCGAATGGCAGCAGCATGGGGACGTCGCAGTGCTGGATTTCACTGCCAGCGCCAACTACGTCAAGCAGCATATTCCGGGTGCCTGGTGGACCTTGCGCGCTCAACTGCAAGATGCGCTGCACAAAATCCCTAAAGCCGAGCGCTACGTTTTGACATGCGGCAGCAGCAAACTCGCGCGCCTTGCCGTGACAGAAGTTGAAGCCCTGACCGGCAAGCAGGTGGTCCTGCTCAAGGACGGCACCGCCAGCTGGATCAAGGCCGGTCTGCCGCTGGAAACCGGCGAGAGCCAACTGGCCTCGCCGCGCATTGATCGCTATCGCCGCCCGTATGAAGGCACTGATGCACCACGCGAAGCCATGCAGGCCTATCTGGACTGGGAGTTCGGTCTGGTGGACCAGCTCGCCCGTGACGGTACGCACGGGTTTCATGTGATCTAGAAGATGTTAACGCCTCTGTAAGCAGGACCGACCCCTCCAGGCGGAGGTCCTTGCCAGCACTCTATTAGCCTGGAGATACACCCATGTTGTTGAACACCTTTAATTTCAAGCAACTGCTGCTGGGCGCTCTGTTGAGCGTAACCCTTGGGCAGCAGGCCATAGCGGCCGATCTCGAACCGCTGCTGGTCGCCAATCAGAAATCCACGATCAAGGCACTGCTGCAAGTCTCCGGCGAACTGAAGAACGTTCCTTACGAAATCAAATTTTCCGAATTCCCTTCCGCAGCGCCTCTGGGTGAAGCGTTGAACGCCGGTGCCGTCGATGTCGGAGCGCTGGGGGATGCACCTTACGTATTTGCCCTGGGTGCTGGCGCGCCTTTGAAAGTCGTCAGTATTACCCACGCCGAAGGCCGTTTCACCACCGCACTGCTGGTCCCCAAAGACTCACCGATCAAGACCGTTGCCGACCTCAAGGGCAAGCGCATCGTCACCGGTCGCGGCTCTATCGGCCACTATTTGGCAATCAGGGCCTTGCGTCAGGCGGGCCTGAAAACCAGCGATGTCACCTTCATCAACCTGCTGCCGGGTGAGTCGCGCATCCTGCTGTCCAGCGGTGGTGCTGATGCCTGGGCCACCTGGGACCCGTACACCACGGTCGCCACCACTCAGAGCCATGACCGGGTACTGGTCAGTGGCAGCGAGCTGTTGAGCAATCACCTGTACCTGGCCGCGACCAGCAAGGCCATCGCTGAAAAACGCGTGCAACTCGATGACTTCGTGGCACGGGTCGAGCGCGCCTATCTGTGGAGCAACACCCACCCTGCCGAGTACGCCAAGGCCCAGGCTGCGATCACCGGCCTGCCGATCGAGGTTCATCTGGAAATTGCCAACGCCACCAAAATGAACCGGGTAGAGATCGACGACAACGTGATCAAGGGCTTGCAGGCCACCGCTGATATTTACCAACAGGAAGGCATCCTGACCAAATCGATCGACGTCTCAAAAGGCTTCGACAAAAGCTTCAACGCTTCGCGTGCTCAAGTTGTGCAAACAGCCGCTCACTAACTCTCACGCAATCCTATTTTCAGATTCAGGAGCACGCTCATGAGTAAGCCTCGTCAAAAAGAGCCACGTCAATTGAAGCTGGGCGCAATGGTCCACGGTGTCGGTCACGGCTGGGGCGAATGGCGTCACCCGAACGCATTGGCAGATGCCAGCGTTAACTTCGGCTACTACAAGCAACAGGCGAAACTGGCAGAAGCGGCCAAATTTGATTTCGTGTTCATCGCTGACAGCCTGCACATCCATGAAAAATCCAGCCCGCATTACCTCAACCGCTTCGAGCCGCTGACCATTCTCTCGGCGCTGGCCGCAACCACGGAAAATATCGGTCTGGTGGCTACCGTCACCGTGAGCTACACCGAACCGTTTCAGGTGGCGCGGCAAATCTCTTCGCTGGATCACATCAGCGGTGGCCGTGCTGGCTGGAACGTCGTCACGTCATGGCTCAGCGGTACTGCCGACAACTTCAGTAAGGGCGAACACCCGCCGCATCCCGTGCGCTATCGCATTGCCAAGGAGCACGTCTCAGTGGTCAAAGGCTTGTGGGATTCCTGGGAAGACGACGCCTTTGCCCGTAACAAAAAAACCGGTGAGTTTTTCACCCCCGGCAAACTGCATGCCCTGAACCACAAAGGCGAGTTTTTCTCGGTCAAAGGCCCGCTGAATATCGCCCGCTCGAAACAAGGCCATCCGCTGATTTTCCAGGCAGGAACATCCGAGGACGGACGCAACTTCGCAGCCGAATATTCAGATGCGATCTTCGTCCATGCCGAGTCGCTGGAAGAGGCACAGGCTTACTACCGGGACCTGAAAAAACGTGCGTCGGGCTTTGGGCGTAACCCATTGGACTTGTCGATTTTGCCGGGCATCCGCCCTATCGTCGGCCGCGATGAAGCAGAAGTTGAAAGCCGTTATCAGCAGGCCGTGGAGCTGGTGAGCATCGAAGACGCCATCGTCGCGCTGGGCCGTCCGTTCAATGATCACGACTTCAGCCAATACCCGCTGGACGCGCCATTCCCTGAGTTGGGCGACCTGGGTTCCAACAGCCAGAAAGGCGGTTCGGACCGGATCAAACAACTGGCGAAGGATGAAGGCCTGACCCTGCGCGAAGTGGCGCTGTTCTTCTCCCGACCACGCCGCGAATTCGTCGGCACGCCCGAGCAGGTTGCCGACACCATTCAGACCTGGTTCGAACACGAAGCGGCAGATGGTTTCATCATCAACTCGCTGCTGCCGGATGGCTTGCAGTACTTCGCGGAACTGGTGGTTCCGGTCTTGCAGGCACGGGGCTTGTTCCGCAGTGAATACACCGGCTCGACCTTGCGTGAGAACTTCAATCTGCAAGTGCCGGAAAACCGCTATGCGCAGCTGGAAGAGGCTGAGTTGGCTTAATGATTTTGCTGGTGGAGATTCTGTGGGAGTGGTCCCGGTATCCCTGACACCGCGCTGTCGCGCAGCAAACACGGACCCTGTAGGAGTGAGCTTGCTCGCGATTCGGCCTGTCAGTCGATGAATATATTGCCTGTACTGGAGCTATCGCGAGCAAGCTCACTCCTACAGTAAAAAGCATTCCAAATCAGATAGTTATTTTTTTTTTGATAGGAGCCGAGCTTGGTCTGGGTGGCATTCCGATGATAAGTGCGCCACGGTTTTAGATCGAGTCGCCCTTATCGTCGGAATGCCGCCCAGACCAAGCCCGGCTCCCACAGACTCTGCGCAACACTCAAGATTGTAAGTAAAAGGAACCCCATTAATGAGCGTATTTCCCCTTCGCCCCGTTGCCGCCAGCGACATCGAATCCGCCGAGGCTTTCACCGCGCGGCTGGCCTCAATCACCGCCGCCCTGGCCGCAACCGCCGAACGCTATGACGACAGTGGCGAATTTCCCCATGAAAACTTCCGCCTGCTCCATGAGCATGGCCTGCTCGCCCTGACCGTACCCACCGAGCTGGGCGGCGGCGGTGCTGATTTGCCTCAAGCGCTGCAAGCCATCAGCGCTGTCGCTCAGGGCGAGCCATCCACGGCGTTGATTCTGGTCATGCAATACATCCAGCATGCACGCCTGCAGCAGAGCAAAAGCTGGCCGGAGCATCTGCGTCTGCAAGTGGCTAAAGAAGCGGTGCGCGATGGCGCGTTGATCAACTCTCTGCGCGTAGAACCCGATCTTGGCACCCCTGCTCGCGGAGGTCTGCCTGCGACTACGGCGAGGCGTACCACCGAGGGCTGGCGCATCAGCGGCAGCAAGATTTACTCCACCGGCAGCCATGGCCTGACCTGGTACAACGTCTGGGCACGCAGCGACGATGTCGATCCTTTGGTGGGCGCCTGGCTGGTACACAAGGACACGCCAGGCATTCGAATCGTCGAAGACTGGGACCACTTGGGCATGCGTGCCACGTGCAGCCATGAAGTGATCTTTGAAGACGTATTGGTGCCACTGGAACACGCCGTCAGCGTCAGCCCATGGAGTGCACCGCAGGCAGAGCTCGACCCGGCAGGCTTCATGTGGATGTCGGTCTTGCTGTCCTCGGTCTACGACGGCGTCGCCCGCTCGGCGCGCAACTGGTTCGTGCAGTGGCTGGAAGAGCGTAAACCGTCCAACCTCGGTGCCGCGTTATCGACCTTGCCGCGCTTTCAGGAAGTAGTCGGTGAAATCGATACATTGCTGTTCAACAACCACAGCCTGCTGCAATCGGCTGCCACGGGGCTGACCCCGCCAGCCCATGCTGCGCAGATCAAATACCTGGTGACAACCAACGCTATTCGCGCCGTGGAGCTGGCGATAGAAGCAGCGGGCAACCCTGGCCTGTCGCGCAGCAACCCGTTGCAGCGCCACCTGCGCAATGTGCTGTGCGCACGGATTCACACACCACAGAATGACGTGACGTTGACAGGCGTCGGCAAGGCGGTGTTTGCAGAGCGGGAGAAAGCGAATCGGTAGGTGAGGAATTGTTCTGCGTCTGGCCTGCCCCCTGAATGGAACGTTGGACGACGTCAAACGCCCTGAACGTTGCAAGAGGTGTTTAAATCGGCGCTCAGAGGCCGAGCCCTGTTAGCAGCGTTCCAGGGTATTCACAGATCTAATAACTACGACTAAAACACATTAAAAATGTGTACTGAGATACGGGCGTATCCTGCAAGTTCCCAATTAATACTTCGGTTTATTTAAAGCCATGAATAATTTCTATGTGGCTTATAGAAATCCCCGCCCCAAACAGTGATCGTACAACTTCTTTTTTTGCTGAGTGCCGCCAAGGCCGAACCTTACGCCCTCAAAAAATATTTTTAAAACCAATGAACTCACTGCAGTTTCAGCGGTATTTGCTCCTCGCTAAAACCGTAATCAGTATTATCTGAAAGTTATCAATCTTTTATTAAAGTTTCTCAAACCGCCACCGATAAAACTCCAACTGGACTATTGGCAAGGAGCAGCCTCATACCGTATTTCTAAAAGTACTCGGAGCATTATTCATGCTGAAAATGATTCATCGCGGGCTTTCGAATATAGCCGTTCATACCAAGCTTGCACTGGGCTTTGGCATGGTCATGCTGCTCACCGTACTCATCGCCGCGGCAGGCTGGTCGGGTATCAAGGAAATGGGCGAACGAAGCCAGAGAATCGATGACATCGGCAAGCTCGGTTCCTTGACCAGAGATATACGTATTGAGCGACTTGCCTACATCATCACGCCTGACAACGAGCGAGCCGCCAGCTGGTTAAAAGCCGTGGATAATCTGGACCGGCATCTCGAGTACGCCCGTCCGATGTTCAGCTCCGCCCTCAACGTCCCCCACCTCAACGCTGCCAGTGATGGATTGAAAGACTATCGTGTTCAATACGATGCAGTCGTCAAGGCCACAAACGCACGAGAGGCAACACGGGAAGTATTTGGCAACCATGCCGAAGATGCGGCAAAAAACCTCGAACGCTTGAACGTCTTCGCCAACGCTGAAACGGGCGATGCCGCCATGCGTGACAGCGTGACACGTGCCCGTGCCTTGTTTCAGCGCATGCGCTTTGATGTCAGGGGTTACACGTATACGTTGAATACAGACGCTGAGCGGCAAGCCAAGGAATCCATAGCTGAAGTCATACGCTTCATCGAAAGCCTCAAAGGGTCAGGGCTTCCGGCAGAGACGCTTCAAAGTATAGGCACGTCGCTGAAGGCTTATCAAAGTACCGTGCAGCAGTTTTCTGATGCTCAGGCAAAGATCACCGAGTCTCAGGCGAATATTTCCAAAGACATCAAAATACTGTTCGCCGCGGCCGATGAGCTTACAAAAAATCAGACAACCTTGCGCCTGCAGGACCTTGCGCAATCTAGAGACTTGCTCATCATTGGTCTGGTTATCGCTTTGATTGTAAGTGCCCTTGCAGCCTGGATTATTACTCGCCTTATCGTTACTCCTCTGTTGAAGACCCTGGCTGTCGCTGAACGCGTCGCCAACGGCGATCTCACTCACGATCAGATTTCCGATCGCCGAGACGAACTGGGCCGACTTGAAAACACCATGCAAAAAATGACCGTCAAGCTAAGGGGCTTGATCGGCGGTCTCAAGGACGGTGTCGTGCAGATCGCAAGCGCTGCAGAGCAGTTGTCTGCCGTGACCGAGCAAACGAGCAGCGGTGTCCAGAGCCAAAAATCCGAAACGGATCAAGTCGCGACGGCGATGCATGAGATGGGCGCGACAGTCCAGGAAGTTGCCCGCAATGCGGAGCTCGCTTCCGGCGCAGCAGTCAATGCCTCAAGAGAGGCCCGCGAAGGTGACATCATTGTTTCCCAGGCGGTAAACCAGATTGAAAGCCTGGCACTTGAAGTCGGGCATTCGAAAACCGCCATGGATGACCTCAAGCGCGAAAGCGACAAGATCGGCGGCGTGCTGGATGTTATCAAAGCCGTGGCGGAGCAAACCAACCTCCTGGCGCTCAATGCTGCCATTGAAGCAGCACGGGCAGGCGAAGCAGGTCGCGGATTTGCGGTGGTTGCAGATGAGGTGAGAAGTCTCGCTCAGCGCACCCAGACTTCCACCGAGGAAATTGCAAATCTGATTCACGGACTGCACAAAGGAACCGAGCGGGTTGCTGCGATTCTGGATAACAGCCGCAGCCTGACAGACAGCTCTGTTGAACTGACTCGCAAGGCCGGGACATCCTTGAACAGTATTAGCCGCTCGGTCTCTGAAATCGAGTCCATGAATCAACAGATCGCCGCCGCTGCGGAACAGCAGAGCGCCGTCACCGAGGAGATCAATCGCAGTGTGCTCAATGTGCGCGATATCTCAGAGCAGACAGCCGCCGCCAGCGAGGAAACCGCCTCGTCCAGCGTAGAACTGGCCCGTCTGGGCGTTCAGCTACAAACGATGGTCAACCAGTTTAAAGTCTGACCCTTTGGGCCACGCTTATCAGTGGGGGCTTAAAGCTGCCGGCGCTGGTGGGCGTGTCCATGGCTGTATTGCGCAGCAGGAGAGATTTGCTGTCTGAGGGCAGATGAAGAACCTTTTGGACGATGAATGACCTGTGGGAGCCGAGCTTGCTCGCGATAAGTGCGACTCGATCTGGAACCGTGTAGCACTTATCGCGAGCAAGCTCGGCTCCCACAAGGGCATTCCAATCTAAACCTGTGCTCCCACAGCAGGTCCCACGTCAGCTTGCCAGCAAACAAAGACTCTGCAATCACACCTGATTCGCTACATCACTACCGGCGGTTCAAACGCGGTAATCCCTGGCAACTCCCCTTCCCACTTCACAATTTCAACCGTCGCCGTTTGTGCCGAGCAGCCTTGGGACAGGCTTGATGAGCCGACATCCTCAGTAACCATGTTCGGATTGCCGTGTTTTTCCAGGCTATCGGGCTCGCCGTGCACCAGCGGATCGAACCACGCACCGGTGGCGATCTGGACCACGCCTGGGCGAATGTTATCCGAGACAATCACACCGGCCAGAAACGCCCCACGGTCATTGAAGACCTTGACCACATCGCCATCGCTGATACCCCGTGCCCGCGCATCGTCGGTATTCAGGGTCAGTGGTTCGCGTTGTTGAATCTTTGAAGAACGACTGTAGCTGCCATGATCATATTGGCTGTGCAGGCGGGTTTTCGGTTGATTGGATAACAGATGCAACGGGTAGTCTGAGGCCGTTTTGTCCAGCCACACCGGGTGCCCGGGGCAGTCGGCATAACCGAACCCGGCGATGCGCTCAGAGAAAATCTCGATACGCCCCGACGGGGTTGGCAACGGATGGGCGTCGGGGTCCTTGCGGAAGGCTTGCAGCAACACCGTATCCTGCTCCGGATATTCGACTTCAAACACGCCGTCGTGCCAGAACTGATCATAGTCCGGCAACTGAATGCCAAACTCCCCCGCCCTGCCCCGTGACTCTTCGTAAATGTGCCGCAACCAGCCCGAGGCATCCCGACCTTCGGTGAAGCCGTCGGCAAAATCCAGTCGGCCGGAAAGCTCGGCCAGAATCGCGTAATCGTCTCGGGATTCGCCCACCGGCTCGATCGCCTGTTGCATGGCGATCATGAAACGATCAGACGCCGAGCTGCCGATATCGCTACGCTCCAGCGCCGTCGTGGCGGGTAAAACGATGTCAGCGTACTTGGCCTGAGCGGTCCAGAACTGCTCGTGGACAATAATAGTTTCCGGGCGCTGCCAGGCTTTCAGCAGGCGATTGAGGTCCTGATGGTGGTGAAAGATATTGCCGCCCGCCCAGTACACCAGGCGGATGTCCGGATAATGCCGCTGCTGACCGTTGTAGTCGAACGCCGCGCCGGGGTTGAGCAACATGTCCGCCACCCGCGCTACGGGAATAAAGTCTTTGACGGGGTTCTGGCCTTGGGAAAAACGCGGCCCGGAGAACGCTTTGCGACCGCTACCGGTGTTGTTCATGCAACCGTAACCCAGACCGAAGCCACCGCCGGGCAAACCGATCTGGCCCAACAGCGTGGCCAGCGTCACGGTCATCCAGAACGGTTGCTCGCCATGCACAGAGCGCTGCAAGGAATAGGCGATATTGATCATCGTGCGCTTGCTGGCCATGCGTCGGGCCAGATCAGTGATCTGCGCAGCTGGAATATCCGTCAGGGCTTGAGCCCATTCGGGGTCTTTAGGCTGACCATCGGTAAGGCCAAGCAGGTAATCACGGAAGCGTTCATAACCCACCGCGTAACGCTGAACGAAGTCTTCGTTGTGCAAACCTTCGGTGACCAACACGTAAGCCAAAGCCATCATCAAAGCAGTGTCGCTGCCCGGGCGCACCGGCAGCCATTCATTGCGCGTTGGCCCAATCAGATCATCCCGCAGCGGGCTGACGTTGACGAATTCCACGCCTGCTGCGGACATGTCTTGCAGGGCCTTGGTCAGCAGGTGATCACTGGCACCGCCCGGGCTGGTCTGGGCATTTTTGGCAGGCAGGCCACCGAACGCGACGAACAGCTCGCAATGCTGCGCAAGGTTTTTCCATGAGGTATGCGCTGCCAACAACCAGTCCATGTTGCCGACAATATGCGGCATCAATACGCGTCCGGCACCGAGGCTGTAGCTGTCGACGCTGGCGACGTAACCACCAAAGCCATTGAGGAAGCGGTGGAGCTGACTTTGCGCATGATGGAAACGCCCAGCACTGCCCCATCCGTAACTGCCGCCAAAAATCGCCTGATTGCCGTGTTCGGCTTTGACCCGCTTCAGCTCTTTGGCTACCAGCTCCAATGCGACGTCCCAAGAGACTTCCACGAAGGGTTCCTGACCGCGTAACTCCGGGCTGCCACCCTGCCCCTCAAGCTGCCCCTCCAGAAAACCGCGCCGCACGGCAGGCCGCCGAATACGCGTGGGCGATGTAAGCGCGTCAGCCACTGAATCACCGATAGGTGAAGGATCGCTGTCCCACTCCACCGGCACCAAAGCCCGCAGTTCGCCATCGACGACTTGCGGGCGATAAGCCCCCCAATGCAGCGAAGTGAAACTCATGACGCGGTTCTCCTGTGGTTTTACCCGTATTCAAACGGGTTAAACCATAGCATTTAGTTTTTTATTCACTAAATGCATTTTAAGAATGGGTTTATATGCAAAATACCAACTATAAAAACTCCCCTGATCCACGCTATCGAGCGGCAAACGCGCTTTCATCAAACAACATACAAATTGCTGGATTGAAATGCATTTTCTGTAGGAGCTGCCGAAGGCTGCGAAGCGTTTCTCCTGACACACCGCGATCGCAGCCTTCGGCAGCTCCTACAGGCCCTATGTTTGCCGGCCGGCCTCCTGTAGATAAAGCATTTAAATTCAGTTAGTTACTTTATTTTTGATGATAGCCAGCTTGTTGACTACAGGGGGTTAGCTCCAGAAATCGCACATGCCCTCACCCCACCGCGAGCTGCACGTCCTCTCCCTCAAAGCGCACAGGCCAGACCCGCAAACGCTGCTCCGGATATTCCAGACAGCTGCCATCCTTCAAACGAAAATGCTGCTTGTACAGCGGCGAGGCAATGACCAGATCGCCCTTGATACTGCCGATCAGTCCGCGGCCAATCACGTTAACCCCAGACTGCGGATCACGATTGTCCACCGCGTAAAGCTGACTGCCCTCAGCGTCCGGCAGATAGAACAGCGCGACCTGCGCGCCGTCCACCCAGACTACAACGCCAGAGTTGGTCACCAGATCTTGTCTGCCGCAAACCGTATGCCACGCAAGACTCGGGGCAGATGCAAGAGGTTCGCTGTGTTTGATAGCTGTCAGGCTCATCAGAGTGCCTCCTCGACGACGGGAATAAGGTTCAGCTCGGCCGCCGTGGCCGGACGACGCTGACCGCGCTCCTCGACAAAATGGATGTCCGGGTCCGGCCGCTTGTCATTGACGAAGGTGCGGAAACGCTTGAGTTTCTCCGGGCTCTTGAGGGTGTTGGCCCATTCGCATTCGTAGCGATCGACCACCAGTTGCATCTGCGCCTCCAGCTCTGCGCCCAGCCCGAGACTGTCGTTGATGATCACGTCCTTGAGGTAGTCCAGACCGCCTTCCAGGCTTTCGCGCCATACCGAGGTGCGCTGCAACTTGTCAGCGGTGCGGATGTAGAACATCAGGAAACGGTCGATGTAGCGAATCAGGGTTTCGTCATCCAGGTCGGTGGCGAACAGCTCGGCATGGCGCGGACGCATGCCACCGTTACCGGAGATATAGAGGTTCCAGCCCTTCTCGGTGGCGATCACGCCAACGTCTTTGCTCTGCGCTTCGGCGCACTCACGGGTACAGCCGGAGACCGCGAACTTTAGCTTGTGCGGCGAGCGCAGGCCTTTGTAGCGATCCTCGATGGTCAAGGCCATCTGCACGCTGTCCTGCACACCGTAACGGCACCAGGTACTGCCGACACAGGACTTCACCGTACGCGTCGATTTACCGTAGGCATGGCCGGTCTCGAACCCGGCTTCGATCAGCTCAGACCAGATGTCCGGCAACTCATGCAGTTGCGCACCGAACAGATCGATGCGCTGGCCGCCGGTGATTTTGGTGTACAGGTCGTACTTCTTGGCTACCACGCCGATGGCGATCAGCTTGTCGGCCGTGATTTCGCCGCCCGCGATACGCGGCACAACGGAGTAAGTGCCGTTCTTCTGCATGTTGGCCATGAACGTGTCGTTAGTGTCCTGCAAAGGCACCAGCGAGGCGTCCATGATCGGCTGGTTCCAGCACGACGCCAGAATCGACCCCACGGCCGGTTTGCAGATATCACAACCGGTATGGCCGCGACCGTGTTTGGCAAGCAGTTCTTCGAACGTCTGCACACCCTCGACGCGAACCAGCGCATACAACTCCTGACGGGTGTAGGCGAAATGTTCGCACAGGCTTTTATCGACGCTGACACCACGGGCAATCAGCTCGTGTTCAAACACAGTTTTCAACAAAGCGGCACAGCCACCGCAACCGGTGCAAGCCTTGGTCTCGGACTTGAGCACGCCCAAATCGGTACAACCGCCATCGATGGCAGAACAGATCGCGCCTTTGGTGACGTTGTGGCACGAACAAATGGTCGCGGTTTCAGGCAAAGACGCCGAGCCCAGAGTGGGTGCGCCAGAAGAACTCGGCAGGATCAGGCTCGCCGGTTCGGCCGGCAGCGTGATTGCGTTCTGCATGTATTGCAGCAGGGTGTCGTAGTAGCTGTTGTCGCCCACCAGCACTGCGCCAATCACATGCTTGCCGGAGGCATCGACCACCAGGCGGCGGTAGCTGGCAGTGGTCTGATCGATGAATTGATAGCTGCGTGAGCCCGGCGTGTGGCCGTGAGCATCACCAATGGAGCCAACGTCGACACCCAGCAGTTTCAGCTTGGTGGACATGTCGGCGCCCATGAACGGATCAGCTTCGCCGCCGCACAAGGTCGTCGCTACGGCGCGTGCCATCTGGTAACCCGGTGCAACCAGACCAAAGATACTGCCGTTCCAGGCCGCGCACTCGCCAATCGCGTAAATATCCGGATCGCTGCTCAGGCACTGGCCGTCGATGCTGACGCCGCCACGGGGACCAATGTCCAGACCGCATTGCCGGGCCAGCGCATCCTGCGCACGAATGCCCGCCGAGAACACGATGAGGTCGGTTTCGAGGAATTCGTCATTGCCGAAGTTCATCCGGTAGCGGTATTCCTCACCCGCCGTGATCGACTGCGTACCACGGGCCAGATGCACCCCGACGCCTAATTGCTCGATGCGATCCCTGAGGGCAATACCGCCCTGCTCGTCCAGTTGCACCGGCATCAGGCGCGGGGCGAACTCCACAACGTGCGCTTCGAGGCCAAGGCTTTTCAGGGCATTCGCAGCTTCCAGTCCCAACAAGCCACCGCCAACCACCACGCCACGAATGGCATTGGTGGCCGCCGTACGGATCGCGTCAAGATCTTCGAGGGTGCGGTAAACCAGTCGCGAATCACCGTGGGCACCTTCAATCGGCGGCACGAACGGGTAGGATCCGGTGGCCAGCACCAGCTTGTCGTAATGCACACTACCGCTGGCGGTGATGACTTTGTGGCCGTCCCGGTCAATCTCCAGCACTTGGGTGCCAAGGTGCAGCGTGACGCCGGGCGTCTGATACAGCGCAGCATCGGACAGCGCCAGCGACTCGGCATCACGGCCGGTGAAGTACTCGGACAAATGCACCCGGTCATAAGCGCGCATGAGCTCTTCGCCAAACACATGCAGTTGATAGTGCTGCAACGCGCCACCGGCAATCAATTGCTCGACACAGTGGTGTCCGACCATGCCATTGCCGATCACGATCAGGGTTTGCAGCGAGTTCGAAGAATCAATATTGGTATTCATGGATAGCACCCGACCAAAGCCAATCACGGAATTAAAAGCAAAAAAAAGCGCCTGAAACCTTGCGGTCTCAGGCGCCTTTGCCTGTTCGTTTTAGTGGTTAACCTGGCCTCTATGCCTGATCCACCTGAATTGCCCTGGCCTTGTTGGCTGATCGATCTTCGTTGACCGACGGGGCTGCCCACTCGACTACATTCGCGGTGGACCTGAGCAGGGATAATGCAGCGTTTGTGCCAGCCTGGGTGCAAATCGGGAAACACCTCGTAAAGCCCGACTGTCGATGCGGGTATACGGGACCGGCTTAGCTATAAGACTCATGATTCGGCGCATCCCCATGGTGCAAATCGGGCGCAGTCGGCTTTATATAAGTGCAGAAAGCTCGTTATCCAGAGTGCTTGATTGACTCAATTGGCGATGCATGAGATGCAATCTATATGACTCTCTCGCCTACAAAGAGCCATATAAGACTCTTCATGCTAAGAATGTAAGCTATAAGGCTCTTTATCCAATAAAGTAATCTATATAGCTCATTTATCTTGACGAGAGCCATATAGATTACATACTGCGTACCTCACTGAGGGACCGCGCCATGAAAACCACATTGCTTGATCAAATCCGCCAACGTCGTCTTGCGCTTGGCTTGAAAATTCAGGAAATGCCACTGCTGGCAGGGCTCACAAGACAGCAGTACGGCAAAATCGAAGCGGGTGGCAACCCACGACTCAACACACTCGATCAGATTGCTGAAGGATTGGAGTCGGCTCTGGTTCTGGTCCCCAAGTCGAAGCTCGCTGCCGTTCAACGCATTCTTGCCAGCGAAGCTCAAACGGAGATCAATCAGCGCTACACCGAACCTAAAGTGCAAACTTTGACGGTCAGCGAAGAGGCTGAAAACCCCTGGGGAGACCTCTGATGGTCAAAGAAACGGTCTCAGCCTTACGATTGACCCTTCAGGGTGAAAACGTCGGTTATGTCGCGGGGTACTCCAACGGCAAGAACGTTTTCACACTAGCGCCCGAGTACGTCCAAAACGAGGCCAGAAATCCGCTGACGCTGTCCCACAACAACCCCGCGTCTCTGGCCCGCCAACTTGCAGCAAGCCATCCCTACATCAGCAGCCATAAGCTGCACCCGGTGCTCAGCAACCTGCTTCCAGAAGGCGCGTTACGCGACTTCCTGTCACAAGCGATGAAGGTTCATCGGGATAATGAATTCCCGCTGCTGACCTGGCTGGGCCGAGACCTCCCCGGCGCACTGATTGCCTACCCTCTGGAAGCCTCGGAAATCCCCCATCTGGCCCTTCAGTACCGTGGAAAAATCCAGCCCACCGTTATCGATATTCCTGACAGCCGAGCGCATTTTTCCCTGGCCGGTGTACAAATGAAATTCTCCATGCGCAGCCAGGACGGGCGTTACATCACCGGCGACCCCGATGCTCCGGGGGACTGGATTATTAAAACGCCTTCGACCGTGCATCCCTTTGTGCCACTCAATGAATACACAGCAATGACACTCGCTGCCCTTGCTGGCGTGAACATCCCTGAAATCAAGCTGATCCCGATGACCCACATCGAGGCGCTTCCCAACATCAATCTGCCGAACGAGCAGTACGCCTATGGAATACGTCGATACGATCGATTACCAGACAACAAACGCATCCACTCAGAAGACTTTGCCCAGATTTTCTTTGCCTACGCCCACGACAAATACCGCGCGGCCAGTTATGAACAGGTAGGGAAGCTGATTTATCAAAACTCGCTTCAAGGCCAGCGCGACGCGGCGCAGATGGCGGTGAGGCTCCTGGTCAACATACTGCTGGCGAACGGCGACGCGCACCTCAAGAACTGGAGCATGATTTATCCAGATGGCCGCAACGCCGAACTGTCTCCCGCGTACGACATCGTTGTGACCAAGGCCTACATCACCGATGAAAACCAGTACGCCCTGAATATGGGCGGTAGCAAAAACTGGTACGAAGTTTCCATGGAGGACTTCAAGAAGTGGGCGGAATATGGGGATATTCCGTGGCGCCCGGTTCTCTACAACCTCAGAGCGGCACTGGAGAAAGCTCGTACCTTTTGGCCTGCGGCTCTGGATGAGAGCGGGATGGCGGACGACCACAAAAGCGTTTTACGCGAGCACTGGAAGCGGCTGCATGCTGATTTTCGGATTGCGTGACTTGCGACAGATCTTGCCTCGCTGATAAAACCACGCTGTTCACAGCAAACACGGCTGGATTGAAATGCATTTTCTGTAGGAGCTGCCGAAGGCTGCGAAGCATTTCTCCTGACACACCGCGATCGCAGCCTTCGGCAGCTCCTACAGGCCCTATGTTTGCCACGATACATCCCGGTGCCTTGGACACCGGGGCCACTTCTACAGAAAAATATGCCAAATCAGATAGCTGGGCATTAAAAAACGCACAAACAAAAACGCCGCTCTATTGAGCGGCGTTTTCGTTAAATATGGAGCGGGAAACGAGACTCGAACTCGCGACCCCGACCTTGGCAAGGTCGTGCTCTACCAACTGAGCTATTCCCGCAATGGCGTCCCCTAGGGGACTCGAACCCCTGTTACCGCCGTGAAAGGGCGGTGTCCTAGGCCACTAGACGAAGGGGA
>NZ_JAWHNU010000071.1:0-28552 GCF_032582135.1 Pseudomonas syringae group sp. J309-1
GAAACGGCAAAATGCCCCGAACAGGTCGAGGCATTTTTTTGGTTATGCGGTGAGGCTTGGGTTTTCACACAGTCTGTGTGGGAGCGAGGCTTGCCCGCGATGAGGGGCCCGCAGATATCAGGTTAAATCGCATCCAGCCTTATCGCGGGCAAGCCTCGCTCCCACAAAGACCGCAAGGCGATAACAAAGCGATCGATCAACCAAACTGCTGTCGATACTGGGTAGGTGTCAAACCCAGCCTGTCGCTGAACAGTGAGCGCATATAACGCACACTGCCAAAGCCACTGCGGTGGGCGATTGTCTTGAGCGGCAGCACGGTGGTTTCCAGCAGGTTACGCGCCCGGTCCAGTCGAGCATTCTGGATGAACTCCATCGGCGTCATGTTCACTTCTCGGCTGAATACCCGAGCGAAATGTCGCGGGCTCATGGCTGCCATCGAAGCCATTCGCTCGATGCTGAACTCTTCGTCAAGGTGCTCGATGAGGTAGTTCTGTATCCGGGTGATCGGCGTTTCCTGCGTTGCAACAGTCGCCACCAGCGGGCTGAATTGCGCCTGACCGCCCTGCCGCTTCATAACAACCAGCAAAACCTTGGCGACATCCAGCGCGACTTTTCTGCCGTGATCTTCCGCGACGAGTGCCAGTGCGAGATCGATCCCTGCCGTGACCCCGCCAGATGTCACCAGGCGGCGATCCTTGATGTAGATCTGGTCGGTGGTGACCTGCGCCGCCGGGAAACCCTTGATCAAGCGCTCGGTGTAATGCCAGTGAGTGGTGACGGTGTGACCGTCGAGCAAACCGGCTCTGCCCAGCAAAAAAGCGCCGGTGCAAATCGAGCCGTAGAGGGTCGATTCCTGCGCCGCTTGCTGCAGCCAGGCCACCAGCGGTGGATGACTGTCGTTATAAGACCCCGGACCACCCGGTACCAACAGCAGATCGAAGGCTGTCGGTGCAGTTTCAACGCAGACGTCCGGGTGAACCGTGACGCCATTTGACGCGCGAATGGCCGACGCCTGGGTGCCCACAGTGGTCAACTGATAGTGTCTGGAGGGATCGAGATAGCGGTTGGCGATAGAGAACACCTCCATCGGCCCGGCCATGTCGAGCAACAGGAAGTCAGGAAACAAAACGATTGCAACGGTCTTCATGCTCTTACATCGCCCAAATCGAGTTCAACACCCTAAAGCAAAGGCCCGGGACCGCGGCTGCGTCGGTCCCGGGCCTTGACCCGTGCACATACTAACGTTTTGAGTGGCGCTTCGCCGCTATCGGCTGGCTCGCCAGTTTCAGACCTTTACGGCTCAGTCATCGAGGGTTTTAGGCGCACCTTTCGCTGGCTTGCCAGCCTTTTCCGCGCCGGGCTTGGCCTCAGGCACCGGTGCAACCGCTGCCGGAGCGGTGGCAGCCTTTTCTTCGGTTGGTAATTGATCAACCGTGGTGAACAGATCTTTCACGGAAACAGGGCCAAGCTGGTCGAGTTTTTTCTCACCGTCCTTGCCCACCAGAACGACCTTGGTTCCCCTGCTCGCCCCCAGTTTCAGCTCCCGAATCAGCGCCATGGTTGACTGAGGATCAAGGTCTTTACCGTCACGTTTGCCGATCATGGCAACCACCGTATAAAGCACCATGCCACGCTCTGCGAAACCCTTCTGGTTTTCCGGTTCCTTGAGCTCTTTTTGCAGGTTGACCAGTGTCGGGTCCAGTGTGCTCGGCGCGATAACAATCAATGGGCGCGACTTGCCGCGGTCCTGGTTCAGAGGGCTGTCGCTGTCAGCCGCGAGCAGAGGGCCCGCAGAGATAAGCAACGTGGCGAGGGTCAACGACCGGATAAACATAAATGGCTCCTTCAAACCTAGACAGGACACTAGTCGGGCTTTCGACGCTGTTTTAGATGTTTTGTTCTCATTGGGTATAGCTCAACAGCCGTCGCAACCCTTTTATTTAACGGGTGCGGACACCAGCTTCAGTCCGACAATGCCAGCCAGAATCAGCAAAAAACACAAAATCCGCAACACACTGCGATCTTCGCCCAGTACCAGCATGCCGTAAACCGCAGTGCCCAACGCACCGATTCCGACCCATACAGCATAAGCCGTACCGACCGGAATGGTGCGGGTCGCCACAGACAGCAGGTACATGCTCAGACAGATGAAAAAACCGCAGAACAGACTGGGCAACAGCCGGGTAAAACCATCGGTACGGGGCATTACCGCGGCATAGATGATTTCGCAGGCACCTGCGAATAACAGAAACATCCAGCTCATCGAACTTCCTCGGAATGGTTTTCTTTAGTTGGCGTCGGGACAAAATAGCGGTGCCAGAGCGGTTGGTGCAAGGTTGAAAGCCGGTCCCAGTGAATTGCGCAGCTCCCACAAAAACTGCATTCCAAACCGCCTCCTGGCACCTTCCCACAAGTTTTATCTGTATATCCATACAGATAAAACTTGCCGAAAACGTCCTTACTGCTCATGCTGTGCCCCCATCAAAACCCGTAAAAAACGATGGTACCCATGCGGTTGTTTCTGTGCGAAAAACCCTCCCAGGCCAAAGATATCGCCGCTGTACTAGGCGCGAGTCGACGTGGTGATGGCTGCTGGGTGGGGCCCAACGCTACGGTGACGTGGTGCATCGGCCATCTGCTGGAAACCGCGCCACCTGACAGTTACGACGCTCGCTACAAACGCTGGGTGCTGGATGACCTGCCCATCGTTCCGGAAAAATGGAAGATGCTGGTCAAGCCACGCACGGCCAGTCAGTTCAAAGCGGTCAAACGCCTGTTGGGCGAAGCCTCCGAACTGGTCATCGCCACCGATGCCGACCGCGAAGGCGAGATGATCGCCCGGGAGCTGGTGGACCATTGTCGTTATCGCGGACCGATACAACGCCTCTGGCTCTCGGCGCTCGACGATGCCTCAATCCGCAAGGCCTTGAACGCCCTCAGGCCAGGCGCCGAAACCTTCAGCCTTTACCACTCGGCGCTGGGACGCTCACGGGCAGACTGGCTGATCGGCATGAACATGAGTCGCCTGTTCACCCTCCTCGGCCGCCAGTCGGGCTATCAAGGCGTATTACCGGTGGGACGCGTACAAACCCCGACGCTGCGGCTGGTAGTGGATCGTGATCGCAGCATCGCCGATTTCGTGGCCGTGCCCTTCTGGGCTATCGATGTGCAACTGCTCCACGCTGACCAGCCCTTCACTGCTCAATGGCGTGCCGCTGCAGATGTCTGTGACGACCAGGATCGATGCCTGAATCAGACGACTGCGCAGCAAGCCGCTGAAACCATGCGCAACGCGGCGACTGCCAGGCTTCTGAAACTGCGAACCGAACGGGTACGTGAAGCCGCGCCGCTGCCTTTCGACCTCGGTACGTTGCAGGAGGTATGTTCGAAAAAATTGGGTCTCGGCGCACAGGAAACACTGGACGTTGCTCAAGCGCTGTATGAAACCCACAAGGTCATCACCTATCCGCGCAGCGACTGCGGTTACCTGCCAGTCAGCCAGCACAGCGATGCATCGAAGATCATTGCCGCACTGGGTCGCGCAGACCCGGCGCTGAACGAGTTGCTCAAACACCTTGATCCAGGTCGTCGCTCTCGGGCCTGGAACGACGCAAAAGTCAGCGCTCACCACGGCATCATCCCCACCGGCGCGGGCAAATCCCTCGATCAACTGACCGGTAAATACCGCGCAGTGTTTACCTTGATTCGGGCCCGTTACCTTGCGCAGTTTCTGCCCAACCATGAATACGATCGCACGCAGGCCGACTTCGACTGTGGCGGTGAAAAGCTCAGGGCGACCGGCAAGGTGATCGTCGAACCGGGCTGGAAACGCGCATTGCCGGAAGCACTGACGCCCCCAAAAGGTCGGGAAGCGCCCGCGCCGCAAGCCTTGCCAAAGCTGACCGAGGGCAGCGATTACGCGGTCGACAACGTCACTCTCAAGGATCTCTGGACCCAGCCACCCAAGCCGTTCACAGAAGGTGACCTGATCAAGGCGATGAAGAATGTCGCCCGTCTGGTGGAAGACCCGCGCCTCAAACAGAAACTCAAGGACACTACCGGGATCGGCACAGAAGCGACACGTGCTGGCATCATTCAGGGCTTGCTGGATCGAGGTTATCTGAGCAAGAACGGCAAAGCCCTGGCGGCGACACCGGCTGCATTCAGCCTGATCGACGCGGTGCCCCGCGCAATCGCGGATCCGGGCACTACAGCCATCTGGGAACAGGCGCTGGACATGGTCCAGGCTGGCGAAATGAGTCTCGAAGAGTTTGTCGCCCGGCAGGCCACCTGGATGAGCAAGCACATCAGCCGCTGTATGGGCATGCGCATGGTCATTACCGCATCTGCAAGTCCTGCCGGAGGCAAGCCTCCATGGAAAGGCAAACGCAAGACCGGCAAGCGCAAACCTGCGGGCACCAGTACCACCAAGCCACGACGTGCAGCCAAAACTGCCAGCAAACCGTGATCGGGTATAGGATGCCAGCTGTAACCCACTCACTTGCAAGGAGTTGACGCTTAATTGATTCACCGGTTGAATGACGATGCCTGCTCAGGTGCGCACAATCAGCCGCACCTCAATAATCAAGAGCAGCAACTCAGACAAGGAGGATATTGAGTCAACCCGGTTTGTCGGCCCGCTTAAACCGTGGTGTTGGCTTTTGCCCCACGGTATTCAACAAGACACTTGCCCGCCCTGCCGCCTTTTCGTGCAGGGAAACGCAGGGTCTCACTATTCAGATGCGCGTGAGCCCGACTGGCTCACCGGCATTTCTTCAAGGGAATTCAGAATGCCCCCAAGACAAGTAATCAACGCCTCGGTCAGTCCCAAGGGCAGCCTCGAAACACTGTCCCAGCGCGAAGTACAGCAACTCAGCGCCGCCGGCTCAGGAAGCATTTACACCCTCTTCCGCCAGTGCGCCCTGGCTATTCTCAACACCGGCGCGCATGTCGATAACGCCAAGACCATTCTTGAGGCCTACGAGAGTTTCGAAGTCCGCATTCACCAGCAGGATCGTGGTGTACGCCTTGAGCTTCTCAATGCGCCCGCCGATGCATTCGTCGACGGCGAAATGATCGCCAGCACTCGTGAAATGCTGTTCAGCGCCTTGCGCGACATCGTTTACACAGAGAGCGAGCTGGACAGCCAGCGCATTGATCTCGAAAGCTCCCAAGGCATCACCGACTACGTGTTTCACCTGCTGCGCAACGCTCGCACGCTGCGTCCGGGTCTTGAACCGAAGATGGTGGTTTGCTGGGGCGGTCACTCGATCAACACCGAAGAGTACAAATACACCAAGAAAGTGGGTCATGAACTGGGCCTGCGTAGCCTGGACATCTGCACGGGGTGCGGTCCCGGCGTGATGAAAGGCCCGATGAAGGGCGCGACCATTGCCCACGCCAAACAGCGGATCAACGGAGGTCGATATCTGGGTCTGACCGAACCCGGCATCATCGCGGCAGAAGCGCCTAACCCGATCGTCAACGAGTTGGTGATCCTGCCCGATATTGAAAAACGCCTTGAAGCCTTCGTGCGCGTTGGCCACGGCATCATTATCTTCCCGGGTGGTGCGGGCACCGCAGAAGAGTTCCTTTACCTGCTGGGCATCCTCATGCACCCGGACAACCACGACCTGCCTTTCCCGGTGGTGCTGACCGGTCCGAAAAGCGCTGCGCCGTATCTGGAACAACTGCACGCGTTTGTAGGCGCGACCCTGGGCGAATCGGCTTACAAGCACTACCAGATCATCATCGACGACCCGGCTGAAGTGGCCAGGGAAATGACTGCCGGGCTCAAGACCGTCAAACAGTTCCGCCGTGACCGCAATGACGCGTTCCACTTCAACTGGCTGCTGAAAATCGACGAAGGCTTCCAGCATCCGTTTGATCCGACCCATGAAAACATGGCAGCCCTGCAGTTGAGCCGATCATTACCGCCGCATCAACTGGCGGCCAATCTGCGTCGTGCGTTCTCGGGGATTGTCGCCGGTAACGTCAAAGACAAAGGTATTCGTCTGATCGAGCAACATGGGCCATACGAAATCCATGGCGACAACGAAATCATGGAGCCGCTGGATCGACTGCTGCACGCGTTCGTCGAACAGCACCGCATGAAGCTGCCAGGTGGCGCGGCGTATGAGCCCTGCTATCGGGTGGTGACTTGAGGGCTGTTGTGAGTTATTGATTGATCGTACTGCGGCTATTCGTTTAGCTGAAATACGACTCCAAAGTTAAACCTCAGCGCCTGCATCGTCGGAGTGCCGCCCAGACCAAGCCACGCTCCCACATGAGATTGCATACCCTGTGGGAGCGTGGCTTGGTCTGGGCGGCACTCCGACGATACATTCACCGCAAAATTAACCGGAATGCCAGATAAAACCGCTCAGCTACATACCTCTTCAAGCGTCAACGTCATCGGCAACACCTCAGCCTTCAGGCCGCGTCCTCCCACCCCAGTACACGACGCCAGCGTCTTGCATACCCCCAACACAATCGCATCGATCTCCTGCTCATTGACGGTCAACGGCGGTAACAGACGAATCGTCTTGCCCCGCGTGACGTTAAGCAGCAGGCCATGCTCGTGTGCGGCAATCGCTGCCAGATTTGCCAATGGCCGGGTCAACTCGACGCCCACCATCAAGCCCCTGCCACGAATATCCAGAACATCCGGGTGTTCACTCAGGGCGGCGCGCAATCCGGCCAGCAACCGTTCGCCCTGCAACCGGGCGTTATCCAGCAGGCACTGATCCTTGAGAATATCCACGACTGTACAGCCAACCCGGCAGGCCAGCGGGTTGCCGCCGAACGTGCTGCCATGGCTGCCCGGAGTGAACAGCTCAGCCGCTTTGCCTCGCGCCAGGCAGGCACCGATGGGGATGCCATTGCCCAGGCCTTTGGCCAATGTCATCACGTCCGGGACAATGCCTTCATGCTGGAACGCGAACCACTGCCCGGTGCGGCCCATACCGGTTTGGATTTCATCCAGCATCAGCAACCACGCGCGCCGACTGCACAACTCACGCAAGGCCTTCAGATAACCCGGCGGAGCCAGTTGCACGCCACTTTCGCCCTGAATAGGCTCCAGCAAGATGGCCGTGATGCGATGGCCATAGGTCTTGCATATCTTGTCCAGTGCGGCGAGATCGCCAAATGGCACTTTGACGAAATCACCCGGTAACGAATTGAAACCCAACCGCACGGCAGGCCCATCACTGGCAGACAAGGTCCCCAGCGTCCGACCGTGGAATGCATTGTCCATCACGACCACCAGCGGCTTTTCAATGCCTTTGTGCCAGGCATACAGCCGGGCCAGCTTCAACGCCGTCTCATTGGCTTCCGCGCCGGAGTTATTAAAAAACGCCCGGTCCATGCCCGCCAGCCCGGTCAACTTCCGAGCGAGCTCCTGCTGCCACTGAATGCTGTACAGGTTAGAAGTGTGCATCAGCAAGCCTGCCTGCTCACTGATCGCCGCCACCAGCCGGGGGTGCGAATGACCGACGTTGGTAACAGCAACACCCGCCACCGCATCCAGATACTCGCGACCTGCCTCATCCCACAGGCGAGTGCCAAGGCCGCGAGTGAAACTTAGCGTCAACGGAAGGTAGGTGCTCATCAGGCAAGTGGCGGTCATGTTCGAAACTCCATCTCAGGCGTGTTTTTTTCCAGTATCGTTAGCAACCTGAGCTGGATAAACGGCGATTTCCTTCAATGATTTAAAAGTAAGGCTTGATAATGGACTTGCTCCAGGCAATGTCGGTGTTTGTCAAAGTGGTGGAAACCGGCAGCATGACGGCCGCTGCACTCGAGTGCGGTATGTCGACCACCATGGTGGGCAACCATTTGCGCGGGCTCGAACAACGACTGGGGGTCAGCCTGCTCAAACGCACCACGCGTCGCCAGGGGCTGACTGAGTTTGGCGCTACGTACTACCAGCGTTGTGTGGATGTTCTGGCGCTGGTTGCCGATTCGGAGCAATTGGCAGCGCAATCTCAGGATATCCCCCAAGGGACGTTGCGGATTACTGCGCCTTTCACGTTCGGTTCGGAAAGCCTCGCCCCGGCGCTAAGCGAATTCATCCGCCGCTACCCGCAAATCAAGCTGGATATTGTGTGGAGCAACGAGCGCATGGATTTGATCGGTCAGGGGTTCGACGCGGCGATTCGTCTGGGCCAGATTCATAGCTCAAGCCTGATTGCCAGGCCCTTGCAGGATTACACCCTAACCCTGTGCGCAGCACCGTCGTATCTGCAACGTCGCGGCACACCCGTCGAGCCTATGGATTTGCAGCAGCATGATTGCCTGGCGTTTGCCTACCCGGCCGGAGATGACTGGAGTTCAGTCGAAAAACACTGGCGGCTGACGGGGGCTGAAGGCGAAATATTAGTGCCGGTCAGCGGCCCGATCACCATGAACACCTCTGCGGGACTGCACAAAGCTGCACGCGCCGGAGCCGGGATCGTGATGATGCCTGACGCGCTGGTTCAGGAAGATCTGGAAAACGGCAAGCTGATCGCCCTGCTACCTGACTACCAACTTCCATGCCGACCCATGCACCTGCTTTACGCCCAGGATCGCTACCGCTCGCCGAAGCTACGCAGTTTTGTCGACTATGTCGTGGAATTGTGGGGTCGGCCTGTTTGACAG
Organism: Pseudomonas syringae group sp. J309-1; assembly: GCF_032582135.1. Taxonomy (NCBI): domain Bacteria; kingdom Pseudomonadati; phylum Pseudomonadota; class Gammaproteobacteria; order Pseudomonadales; family Pseudomonadaceae; genus Pseudomonas; species Pseudomonas syringae group sp. J309-1. Next base: position 8,644 of record NZ_JAWHNU010000071.1, read on the forward strand.
TTGTCGCCGATAGCCGCCCCGCGTCCATGGCACCGCGCTGTCTCGCGGCAAACACAGTCCCTGTAGGAGTGAGCTTGCTCGCGATAGCGTCGGTTCAGGCGATAAATTCGTCGACCAAGGAACCGAATCGCGAGCAAGCTCACTCCTACAAGTCCAGCATCTGCCTGAACATCGCTAGATCGCACAGCACATGAAAATCTGTAAGAGCGCACGAGCACCGCGAGGCCGCGATGGCGGTGTGTCAGGCATACCGTCATCGCTGGCCTCGTAACCTCGGTGGGCTCCTACAGGTCCAGCATCTGCCTGAACATCGCTAGATCGCACAACACATGAAATATCTGTAGGAGCGCACGAGCACCGCGAGGCCGCGATGGCGGTGTGTCAGGCAGACCGTCATCGCGGGCCTCGTAACTTCTGTGAGCTGCACGCCAACTATTTAATTAATCCCTACCGCGCCGCATCCCCCCATCGATACTCATGAGTAATCTCATCAAGGTGCGTCTTCAATGACTCATCCAGCACAAAATCCGCTGCTGCCAGGGTGTCATCCAGTTGCTCCGGGCGACTCGCGCCGATGATCGCCGAGGTGATCACCGGATTGGCCAGCACCCATGCAACGGACGTAGTGGTCATAGGTTTGCCCGCCTCATTGAGCAAGGCCTTGAGCCGCTCGATACTCTGAAACTCGCGCTCATGCCAGTAGCGCTGCTGATATATCTCCCCCGCCTCGCCGACGCTTGCCGTGAAACGACCATCGCTGGGCGTGCGTTCCAGCGCATGCTTGCCGGTCAGCAAACCGCCGGCCAGCGGGTTGTAGGGAATGACCGCCAGCCCTTCTTCTTTGGCCAGAGGCAACAACTCGCGCTCGATCTGGCGGAACAACAGGTTGTAGCGTGGCTGAATGGAAACGAAGCGGGTCAGCCTCAGGTAGTCCGCCCTTCCCAGCATCCTCGCCATTCGATAAGCCAGGAAGTTCGACACCCCGATATAACGCGCCTTGCCATGCTTGACGATGATGTCCAGCGCCTCAAGGGTCTCATCCAGCGGGGTCAGCGGGTCATCCATATGCAATTGATAAAGGTCGACATAGTCGGTGTTCAATCGTTTGAGCGAAGCTTCAATGGCATCGAGCAGATGCTTGCGCGAATTACCCTTATTCCAGGCCGCGGGCCCCATGGAGCCACTGGCCTTGGTGGCGAGGATGAAGCGGTCACGTTTACCTTTGAGCCAGCTGCCAACCACTTCCTCGGTTCGCCCCACTGCATCGAATTTGGCACCGAGTGGGTAAACGTCCGCCGTGTCGATGAAGTTCACCCCGGCATCCGTGGCGTGATCAATGATTCGGTGTGAAACCTGAGCGTCAGTCTGCAAGCCAAAGGTCATGGTTCCCAGACACAGCCGGGAAACACTGAGGCCTGTCCGGCCGAATTGACGATATTGCATGCTGCTTCTCCTTCGGGCTTCGAAAACTCAAGCCCCTGAGGATAGCCGTGCAAGATGCTGCTGTGGGGACCGCTCATCAAGCCTGACCAAATGAGGGGTGTTCAGTGTCCAGAAGCCCTGGGGATAAGAAAAGTTCCAAGTATTCAAGACAAATTATTTCCTGGTTTGAAATTGCACTGCTACGCTTTTTCCTGACCCTCAATCAGGGAAATCCCCAGTAAAGATGGGGAATGAACATCCCCTAACATCAGACAAGCACGCCGATACACCCTCCCACGAAGCTGGCTTTGTCAAATCGTCTGACGATTGACGCCATTAATGTGACTAAAGTCTCAGTCGTGTTTGCAGATAACAAAGTATTCGCCATTTCTCCTTATTGAGTCGTTCAAGGATCGAACCATGATGCAGAGCCAAAACGGTAGTTCTCCTGTTCAAGGCCGCCAAACGCTCTTCCTGTGGTTTCCACTGGTGCCTGCTGCTGCAGGATGTGCCGCGCTGTTGCTGTCGGCCTCTACCCAATTGAACATGGGTCTGAGTGCCGCCGTACTGGCTGTCGGTGTTGCCACGGGGTTGTTCGCGGCGGCCAGTCAAAACCGGAAACTGCAGGCCATTGCCATCGCTGCGGGCTTGCAACAACAGCAAACTGCCAATAGCGCATCGCTGAAATCCAGCGCGCAGATCAATGAAGTCCTGCTGGGCGCGATGCCCATCTGGGCCAAGCAAGTCGAAAGCTCACGAGAGCAGACCGAAACCGCCATCGTCACCCTGACCGGGCGCTTCACGGGCATCTCTTCGCGGCTGCAGGAAACGGTTCATGCGTCGCAACATGCGGCGGGTGATCTTGGCGGTCAAAGTGGCGATGGTGCGCTGCAAGTACTCGCGCAAAGCGACAGCGATCTGGTGCAGGTCATCGATTCTCTCAAGGCCACGCAGACCAGCCGTGACGAAACCCTGGCTCAGGTTCGCAACCTCACTGCTTACACCGGTGAATTGCGCACGATGGCCGCCGACGTCGCAGCCATCGCCGCACAAACCAACCTGTTGGCGCTCAACGCAGCCATTGAAGCAGCCCGCGCGGGCGAAGCCGGGCGCGGTTTTGCGGTGGTCGCCGACGCCGTGCGCAGCCTGTCGAGCAAGTCCAGTGAGACCGGTCAGCAGATGTCCGCCAAGGTCGACATCATCAACAGCGCCATCAACCAACTGGTGCAGGCCGCTTCCAGTGGCGCGGACCAGGACAGCAACTCGGTAGCGAACTCCGAGAACACTATTCAGCGAGTACTGGAGCGCTTCAAGAGCGTGACCGAGCGCCTCGCCGAGTCCGCCGAAATGCTTCAACAGGAAAGCTTCGGTATCCGTGACGAAATGACTGAAGTACTGGTCAGCCTGCAATTTCAGGATCGTGTCAGCCAGATACTGGTTCATGTGCGTGACAACATTGACGACCTGCACGCCCATCTGCAGCAGGCGACGCAGGCACCTGACCAGGCCGTGGCGATTGATGCACGCAGCTGGCTCGCGCGTATGGAAGCTACCTACGCCACCGACGAGCAGCGCAACACGCACCACGGCAGCAGCGCCGGACAACAGAATTCACAAGAAATAACCTTTTTCTAGGAGAGCCACATGGCTAAAAACATTCTGGTCGTCGACGACTCCAGCAGCGTTCGACAAGTGGTCGGCATCGCCCTGAAAAGCGCAGGTTATGACGTTATCGAAGCGAGCGATGGCCGTGACGCCCTGAGCAAGCTCACCGGGCAGAAAGTGCACCTGATCATCAGCGACGTGAACATGCCAAACATGGACGGCATCACCTTCGTCAAAGAGGTCAAGAAGCTGCCGAACTACAAGTTCACCCCGATCATCATGCTGACCACCGAATCTCAGGAATCGAAAAAAATGGAAGGCCAGGCAGCAGGCGCAAAAGCCTGGGTGGTCAAGCCGTTCCAGCCAGCACAAATGCTCGCGGCTGTTTCCAAGCTGATTCTGCCCTGATTGCCTGCTACTTGATGCCTGATACCAGGAGGTTGTGATGCCGCTTGCATGTGAAATTCTCAATGACACGGCACACGTGAACATCGACGGTGAGCTGACGATTTACACCGCCTCGGACTTGTCCGCTCAGTTGCTTCCGCGACTGGGCGCAACGCCGCAGATGCAGATCGATCTTTCGCAGATCACCGAAATGGACGGCGCAGGCTTGCAACTGCTGATCATGGTTACCCGCGAGGCCTCGAAGGCCGGGACGGCACTGACCCTGACCGGGCATAGCAATGCGGTACTGGAAACCCTGCAACTGAGTGGTATGGGCCCGTCGGTTTGACTACCGACTCGCCCGGCTGCTGCAGCTGACATCACCAAAGGGAACTGAGCGTGAGCATTAATCTCGACCAGGCATTACAAACGTTCATCGTCGAGGCTCGCGAGCTGTTGGAGGCGATGGAAGAGTCATTGCTGCAACTGGAAAGCGAACCCGGCGATGCCGACGCGATTGGCGCCATCTTCCGGGCAGCGCACACCATCAAAGGCTCGGCGGGTCTGTTCGGGCTCGACCCGATTGTCAGCTTTACGCACATCGTCGAAGACGTGCTGGACCGACTGCGCGAAGGCAGTGTTTCAGCCGACGCAGGCCTGATAGCGGTGCTGCTGAAATCCGGCGATCACATGCTCGAACTGATTGATGTCGTCGCCAGTCAGGGCGGCCAGCTGCAAGCTCCGGCACTGGCTCGTGAAGCCGAACTGCGTAAAAGCTTGCAGGCTTATCAGGCCCCTGCGAATGTCAGCAACGATGAGCTGGAAGTCATTCCGGACGCTGAAGTCCACGCCGAACAGACCCATGCCGTGCTTTGGCACATTTCCCTGCGCTTCGGTCACGACGTGTTTCGCAATGGCATGGACCCTTTGTCGTTCCTGCGTTTTCTGAACACGCTGGGCGAGATCGTCACGGTGCAGACACTGACCGACAATTTGCCAGCACTCGAAGCCTGGGATGCAGAATCTTGCTATCTGGGCTTCGAAATCGACTTCTATTCCAGTGCGACCCACGCCGCCATTAACGAAGTTTTTGATTTCGTGCGCGAAGACTGTCTCGTTGAAATCACCAAAGCCGACACTGAGAGTCAGCAGGACTGCTCGGGCACTGAACTGATGTCTCAGGCATCAACCATCGCCGATCAAGGCACCGGCATGGTTGCCATGGGCGAGTTGCTGGAAGATCAGCGCTCGGTGCCACGCGTACCGGCCAACGTCTCCAGTGAAAAACAGCTTGCCAGCGACAAGCCCGCCGAGAGCAAAGGCAAAGATGGCCGCTACGTCCGGGTCAACGCCGACAAACTCGACGAACTGATCAATCTGGTCGGTGAACTGGTGATCGCCAGTGCGGGTGCCACCCTGATCGCCCGTACGTGCGACAACGACCCATTGCAAGAGTCCACCTCGACAGTTTCCGGGCTGGTAGAAGAAATTCTCGACGGAGCGTTGCGTCTACGGATGATCCCCATTGGCGACACCTTCAACCGGTTCCGCCGTGTTGTACGGGATGTCAGCCAGGAACTGGGCAAAGACATCGACCTGATCATCAGCGGTGCCGAAACTGAACTGGACAAAACCGTTGTCGAGAAAATCGGCGACCCTCTCATGCACCTGCTGCGAAACTCCATGGATCATGGCATTGAAAGCGCCGAGGCACGTCTTGCCGCCGGCAAGCCTGCCAAGGGCCATCTGCACCTCAATGCCTACCATGACTCGGGCAGCATCGTCTTGGAAATCGCCGACGATGGCGCCGGACTGAATCGCGACCGGATTCTGGAAAAAGCCCAGGAACGCGGCCTGATAGCCCCCGGCGCGACGCTGACCGATCAGGAAATCTACAACCTGATTTTCGAACCGGGCTTCTCCACCGCCCAAGCGGTCACCAACCTTTCAGGGCGTGGCGTCGGCATGGACGTGGTCAAGCGCAACATTACCCTGCTGCGCGGCACGGTCGATCTGGACAGTAAACCGGGGCAAGGCACCGTCATACGCATTCGTTTGCCGCTGACGCTGGCCATTATCAACGGCTTCCTCGTCGGTATCGGTCAATCCACCTACGTGATCCCGCTGGACATGGTCCAGGAGTGCATCGAACTCAGCGAGGACGACCGTCAGATCAGCCGCGAACAGGGTTATCTGGACCTGCGCGGTGAAGTGCTGCCCCTGGTGTATCTGCGTGACCACTTCCACCACGACGGTCCTGCCGCTCGCCGCCAGAATGTGGTGGTGGTGCGTTACGCCGATCACAAGGCGGGACTGGTTGTAGACGACCTGTTGGGTGAATTCCAGACCGTGATCAAACCGTTGGGCAAGCTGTTCGGCGCACTGCGCGGCATCAGCGGCTCAACCATTCTGGGCAGCGGCGCCGTCGCATTGATTCTCGATGTTCCGGCTTTGCTCAGCCAGATCGTACACCTCGAAACACGCTACACCGCTAATCCAGCCCAATCGCCAGCCACTGCCCGTTGATGCATCCGCATTTCCATGGAGGTAACACCCGATGAAATGGTTTTACGATCTGAAGATCGCCACGAAGTTGATCGCGTCATTTCTCACGGTGCTCGCCCTCACCGCAGTCATGGGCGTTTTTTCCATCATTCAGCTGGGTCAAGTGAATGACACCGCCAGTGACATCCGCGATAACTGGATGCCGTCCATGCGTGCGGCGTCCGCCATGCGCTTTCAGGCGGCCAATTACCGCCTGAAGGAAAACCGCCACATCAGCACCGAATCCACCCAGGAAAAAACGACCGCAGAGCAAGAAGCGGCGGAAGCGAGGAAGCAGTTTGAGAGCCGGGTCGCGGTCTATGAAAAACTCATTTCCGGGCCGGATGAACGCCAGCTTTTCGACACGATGATGTCTGACTGGGCCGCTTATCTGACCGTCAGCAAAAACGTGCTGGCCCTTTCCATGCAGGGTGCTGAAGCCGATGCACGTGCTCTGTTGCGGGGTGAGTCGAAACGTACTTTTGACCTGGTGACGGCCGACCTGCAGAAAATGGTCGAATTTAACGACGCCGGTGCTGAAAAAGCCAATGTGCTGGGCAATGAACTGTACGCAACCGCGCGGATTTCGATCATCGCAGTGTTGATCTCGGCGCTGATCGTCGGCCTGGGCCTGGCGCTGTTCATCTCGCGCGTTATTTCCCGCCCATTGAAAGAAGCGGCAATTGTTGCCGAACAACTGGCAGAAGGTAACCTCAACGTTCATATCGAACCCGGCTCGAAAGACGAAACCGGCATGGTGATCAACGCCATGCAAAACATGGTCGGCAAGCTCTCGCACATCATCGGTGAAGTGCGCAACGCAGCAGACAATCTGGCCAGCGCCTCTGAAGAAGTCAGCGCCACCGCTCAGTCCATGAGCCAGGCCACCAGCGAACAAGCGGCCAGCGTTGAAGAGACCAGCGCCTCCATCGAACAGATGAGCGCCAGCATCAACCAGAACACCGAAAACGCCAAAGTCACTGACGGTATGGCCAGCAAGGCTGCCAAGGAAGCCACCGACGGTGGTGAATCCGTGCAGCAGACCGTTGTAGCCATGAAGAAAATCGCCCAGCGTATCAGCATCATTGACGACATTGCCTATCAAACCAACCTGCTGGCCCTCAACGCGGCCATCGAAGCAGCGCGTGCAGGTGAGCACGGCAAAGGCTTCGCCGTAGTTGCCGCTGAAGTGCGCAAACTCGCGGAACGCAGCCAGGTCGCAGCACAGGAAATTGGCGAGCTGTCGTCCAGCAGCGTCGACATGGCAGAGAAAGCCGGCAACCTGCTCAATGAAATGGTCCCGTCGATCAACAAGACCTCCGATCTGGTTCAGGAAATCAGCGCCGCCTCCGAAGAGCAGGCAGCCGGTGTCGCGCAGATCAACACGGCAATGACCCAGCTCAACTCGGTCACTCAGCAAAACGCGTCGAGCAGCGAAGAACTGGCTGCCACTGCTGAAGAGATGAGCAGTCAGGCTGAGCAACTGCAACAGGCCATGAGCTTCTTCACCCTGGACGCCGCGCCAAAAGCCGCCAGCCAGCCAGCGAAGTTCGATAACTCTTCAGGCACTACAAGCCGCAAGCCCTCTCGCCCGGCTCCACAAGCGCCGCAGAAGTCGTTTGCGTACAACATGGCAAGCACTCCGGATGAATCCGAATTCACTCGATTCTGAGCGGATCCACCCACTCGCTTGTCATGAAGGAGACAGACATGGGCGCAATCGCTACGACACGACAAAACGTGACGGTCGTTGAGGAACAGGAGCAGTACCTGACGTTCATGCTCGGCACCGAGATGTTCGCCATAGGTATCCTTGGCATCAAAGAAATCATCGAGTACGGCAATCTTACTGTCGTGCCGATGATGCCGGCCTTCGTCCGCGGGGTGATCAACCTGCGCGGCGCGGTGGTCCCGGTAGTGGACCTGTCGGCACGCTTTGGCCGCCCCAACTCGACGATTACCCGTCGCAGTTGCGTGGTCATCATCGAAGCCAATACAGCGGACGGCCAGTCACAGGACATCGGCCTCCTGGTGGACACCGTGTCAGCGGTGATGGACATCCCCGCTTCGCAAATCGAACCGCCACCGAGCTTCGGTGCAAAGATTCGTGCCGATTTCATCAGCGGTATGGCCAAGGTCGATGGCAAGTTCGTCATCGTCCTGGAAGTTGATCAGGTGCTGTCTATCGACGAAATGTCGAGTCTGGCCGCAGTCGATCAGATTCCGGCCATCGAAGCCGAACAACGCTGATCCGGGACGGCAGATATCGTGAACGGAACAGTGCTCAACGACAGGGAATTCAGTCAGTTTCAGTCCTGGCTGTACGGAGCCGCGGGCATCAGCCTGTCACCTGCGAAAAAAGCGCTGGTGGCGGGCCGCTTGTTCAAGCGCCTCAAGCACTATGAGCTGGAAAGCTACGGCGAATACTTCAAGCTGATCATGAGCGGCCAGCGCAGCGACGAACTTCAGGTTGCGCTGGATTTGCTCACCACCAATGAAACCTATTTCTTCCGTGAGCCCAAACACTTTGATTTTTTACGCCAGCAGGTATTGCCCAAAGCAACGCCGGGCAAGACTTTTCGGGTGTGGAGTGCAGCAAGCTCCTCAGGCGAAGAACCTTACAGTCTGGCAATGACCCTGGCCGAAAGCCTTGGCACCACGCCGTGGGAAATTATCGGCTCGGATATCAGCAGCCAGGTGCTTGCCAAGGCCCGTGCCGGGCATTACCCCATGGAGCGCGCCACCAACCTGCCCCAGCCCCTGCTGCACAAGTATTGCCTCAAAGGTATCGGTAAACAGCACGGTACTTTTCTGGTGGACCGTGGGTTGCGCAACCGGGTCAGTTTTATTCAGGTCAATCTAAATGAGGCTCTGCCGGAACTCGGCGAGTTCGACGTGATCTTTTTACGTAACGTGATGATTTATTTTGACCAGGAGACAAAGATCAAGGTTGTTGCCCGTCTGTTCCCTCGCCTCAAGTCCGGTGGGTATTTCATTGTCAGCCACTCTGAAAGCCTCAACGGCGTCAGCGATGCATTGAAACTGGTAGCACCCTCGATCTATCGCAAACCATGACTACCACCGTTGATGAAGTCTTTCTGGCGCCGGGCGATTTCCACTTCGCGACAAGCCCTACCCGCATACGCACGATCCTCGGGTCCTGCGTTGGCATCACATTCTGGCATCCGGTGCGCAAGATTGGCGCTATGTGCCACTTCATGCTGCCAACCCGGACCCACCGATGCGGCGTGCTGAACGGTAAATACGGTGACGAGGCGATCGAGATGTTTCTCGAGTACGCCAAGGCACACCGTACGGCGCCGGAAGACTATCAACTCAAGTTGTTCGGGGGCGGCGAGATGTTCCCCCACCATAAGCGCGGCGTGCATTACAGTGACGTTGCGCGGATGAATGTCCGTGCGGCACTGGAGCTTGCCAGCAGGCATGACCTGGATCTGATTGCTCAGGACATGGGCAGTACGGGCTACCGCAACGTCATTTTCGACCTGTGCAACGGACATGTCTGGGTCAGACACAAACCAATAAGGACAACCACGGAACATGGCCACGAAAAAAATAAACGTACTGCTAGTCGATGATTCGGCGGTAGTTCGTCAAGTTCTGCTGGCCATCCTCAACGACACGCCTGATATCCATGTGATGGGCGCTGCATCGGACCCGATCTTCGCCATGGAAAAACTGGCCAAAGAATGGCCGGACGTGATCGTGCTGGACGTGGAAATGCCCCGCATGGACGGCATTACCTTCCTGAAGAAAATCATGAGCGAGCGTCCTACTCCGGTGGTCATCTGCTCCTCGCTCACCCAGAAAGGCGCCGAAACCAGCCTGCAGGCGATGTCAGCCGGTGCGGTGGAAGTCATCACCAAGCCTACTACCGGGTTAAAGAATTTTTTGCTGGAGTCTGCGGCGGAACTGGTCGGTGCAATTCGTGCGGCAGCCAACGCCAATGTCAAAAACCTTGGCCGACGAGCAGCAGCGCCAGTACTGACACCTGCGACACGCTTGAGCGCCGATGCCATTCTGCCTGCCGCGCAGGGTCACGCCATGGCCCAGACCACCGAACGCATCGTCGCATTGGGCACCTCCACCGGTGGCACTCAGGCCCTGGAAGCAGTGCTGACCGCCCTGCCCCGCGTCTGTCCGGGCATCGTTATCGTGCAGCACATGCCGGAGAAATTTACCGCGTCCTTTGCCGAACGTCTTAACGGTCTCAGCCAGATTGAAGTACGCGAGGCAAAGAATAACGACCGCATCCTGCCAGGCCTTGCGCTCATCGCGCCGGGCGGCAAACACATGATGGTCACCCGCAGTGGCGCGTTTTATCACGTACAAGTGGTGGATGGTCCGCTGGTAAATCGGCATCGCCCGTCAGTGGACGTGCTGTTTCGCTCAGTCGCCAGATTCGCTGGCAAGAACGCCACCGGTATCATCATGACTGGTATGGGCGATGATGGCGCCCGCGGCCTGAAGGAAATGCTGGACGCTGGCAGCTCGACCGTCGCTCAGGATGAAGCAACCTGCGTGGTGTTCGGCATGCCCAAGGAAGCGATCAAACTGAATGCCGCGCAACGCATCATGCCTCTACACGACATCCAGCACGCAATCCTGCACAAATAGCGTTTTTCTAATGCCTTGATGCGGTTTTGCAGCTTGCTCTGTGAGGCGCGGTCTACGATGCTGTTTGCAGACTGTCAGGCCGCCCTACGCCGCCTCGGGTCGTCACGGGAGAACAACAAATGAAAACCGTCGCACAACTGCTCAAGCTCAAGGCGTCTTCGAATCAGAAAGTCCATACCATCTCCCCTCACCAGATGGTGCTCGATGCGCTCAGGCTCATGGCCGAGAAAAACATCGGCGCGCTGCCTGTGGTCGACAATGGCAAGCTGGTAGGCGTAGTCAGCGAGCGCGACTATGCGCGCAAGATGGTCCTCCAGGGCCGCTCCTCGGTGGGCACCCCGGTCAGCGCGATCATGAGCAGCAAAGTCATCACCGTCGATTCCCAGCAGAGCGTCGAAGCCTGCATGGGCATCATGACCGACAGCCACCTGCGCCACCTTCCGGTCGTGGAAAACGGCGAATTGCTGGGATTGCTGTCCATCGGTGACCTTGTCAAAGAGGCCATAGACGAGCAGGCCAGCCTGATTAAACAGCTGGAACAGTACATTCGCGGGGATTGATGCCATCGCGCAATCTCACGGCGAATAACGACCCTGTAGGAGCGCACGAGCACCGCGAGGCCGCGATAGCGTTCTGCCTGACACACCGCAATCGCGGCCTCGCGGTGCTCGTGCGCTCCTACAGATCACTGGCGTGATTGCCTGGGTCTACGCCAGCTTGAAATGACCGCGCAACGCCGCGATGTGCTCTGGCCCGATGCCGCAGCAGCCGCCGATCACTGAAGCGCCCTGCTCTACCCAGGTATTTGCCCACTTTGCATACGCGTCTGGCCCAAGGTCTGCGCGGATCTCGTGCAAAGTGTCGTTGGCGCCTTCTTCCTCCACTTCCATTACCGGAAACGCGTTGGCATACACGCCCAACTCGATCTGCGCCGATTCTGCATCAATCACTTCACGCGCAGCCACCAGCGCAGAGGCCATGACTTCCGGCTGGCTGCAGTTGAACAGCACTGCTCGCGCACCCAGTTCGATGGCAACTGCTGTGGCCTCAGCCACCGTCTCGCCGGAGCGCAAACGAGGACCATGGTCTTCACCGTCTTCCAGGGTAAACGACAGCCACAAAGGCTTGTCATCCTGCCCCAGCGCTTCACGTACAGCGCGTACTTCAGCGATCGAGCTTTGGGTTTCAGCCAGCCATACATCCACGCTAGCCTTCAGACCCTGAATCAGGATGCGATGGATCGCGACCGACTGATCATGATCGAACAGATCCGGACGATAAGAGCCCAACGCTGGCGGCAGCGACCCCGCCACCTGAACAGGTTGAGACGCCTCTGATGCGGCCTGACGTGCCAACTGTCCCGCCAGCCCGGACAGCGCCGGAGCGTCCGCAGTGAAACGCTCTTCACCCAGATGAAACGGCACCAGCGCATAACTGTTGGTGGTGATAATCCGCGCCCCGGCGTTGATAAAAGCCTGATGCGCCTTGAGGACAAATTCCGGCGCTTCGATCAGCGCCAGCGCCGACCACTCAGGCTGACGGAATGGCGCACCAATACGCATGAGTTCCCGCCCCATGCCGCCGTCTAGCAAGCGTAGCGGAATTGATTTTTCGATTGTGGACATGGGAACTCCTGAAAGCCGGGCGACCGTTGCGGGAATACACAGGCAACGGCTGATTGAGTTGAACAGTAAGAGCGTTTGATTAAACCCAAAAACCGTAGCTTATAACCAAAACAAAGGCGTATAGATCAATTAATAATTAAGGACATTTTTAATATCGCGTTTAAATATATACCAATTATTTGTATTCGATCTATTCGGTGATGTGATGAATCTACGTGCTGTTTTGCCTTTGAGTCTTGCCCTGCTGTCCGTCTGCTCTACCGCCATGGCCGGTGCGACGCTGGATAAAATCACTAAAAAAGGCGAAATGGTCGGCGTGATGATGGAGAACTACCCACCGTTTTCCTTCCTCAATGATCAAAACCAGCTCGACGGTTTCGACGTGGACGTGGCAAAAGCAGTCGCCGACAAGCTGGGCGTGAAGCTGCAACTGGCAACACCGTCCTGGGACGTCATTGCCGCAGGCCACTGGGGCAGCCGCTATGACGTGTGCATCTGCTCCATGACTCCAAGCGCGGCCCGCGCTCAGGTATTCAACTTCCCGGTTGAGTACTACCAGTCGCCAGCGGTCATCGTGGTCAACGCCAAGAATGATGCGATCAAGTCAGCCAAAGACCTTTCGGGCAAGAAAGTTGGCGTCATCAGCGCTTCGACCTACGAGGCTTACCTGAACAAGGATCTGGTCATTGAAGGTGCGGAAGACAAGCCGATCAGCTACCCGTTCGACGCTGTTCAGGCTGCACCGTATGACAACGAAACCGTGGCCTTTCAGGACCTCGCACTGGGCGCGGGTGTCCGTCTCGACGCGATGATCACCAACCTGATCACTGCACGTGAGCGTATCAATCAGGATCCACGCTTCAAGATCGCTGGCGAAACTCTTTACGCCGAACCCAATGTCGTCGCCACCGAAAAAGGCGATGCCGAATGGGATGCGAAGCTGACCAAAGTCATCGCCGAACTCAAGGCCGATGGCACGCTGGCCAAGATCTCCCAAAAATGGATCGGCTCTGATATTACCCAATGAGCGAGCATCAACCTGCCCCGCCAGACCTGAACGCCGGATCTTCGCGCCTGCTGCGAATTTTCGGCTTCAAAACGCGGCTGTACCTGACCTGGATGGTGATGCTCGGTCTGTGCATCGCGTTTTTCATGAGCTTCGACCTGAAGTTTTCGATCATCGCCGCGAAATGGGAATATCTGGTCGGCCTGCATCTGGCGCCCAATGGCTTCCTGCAAGGCGCCGCGCTGACCCTTTTCCTGTGTTTCTGCTCGATATGGCTCTCGCTGATACTGGGCTTTGCCACAGCGCTGGCGCGCTTGTCCAACAGTGCCGTGGCGTTTGGCATCGCCAGTTTTTATGCATCGTTCTTCCGTGGCACGCCGCTGTTGATTCAGATCCTGCTGATCTATCTCGGTCTGCCGCAACTGGGCGTGGTGCCGGGCGCGATCAGCGCGGGCATCATTGCCCTGTCCCTGAACTACGGCGCGTACCTGAGTGAGATCTTTCGGGCGGGCATCATCGGTGTTTCACCCGGGCAACGTGAAGCCGCTGCGGCACTGGGCATGCGCCCTACCGTGGTGTTCTGGCAGATCACACTGCCGCAAGCCATGCGCACCATCATTCCGCCGACCACCAGCCAATTCATTTCCATGCTCAAGGACTCGTCCCTGATCTCGGTAATGGGTGTCTGGGAAGTCATGTTCCTCGCGCAGTCTTACGGCCGGTCGTCCTACCGTTATATCGAAATGCTGACCACTGCGGCGCTGATCTATTGGCTGCTGTCCATCGGACTGGAGTTGATTCAGGCACGTCTGGAGCGGCACTACGGCAAGGCTTACAAAAACCAGCGCTGAGTTGATCACGGCACCGTTCAGTCAACTCAGGTGCGGGTGGACCGATGCGATGGGCGCAGCTAACCTGTCGCCCTTGCACCCTGCCTCTAGAGACTGAAATGACGACCCAACTGGACACCGTATTCGAGCGCCACGGCACCGACAGCAAAAAGTGGAGCCTGTATCCCGCCGACGTGCTGCCGATGTGGGTAGCGGACATGGATTTCCCGGTGGCCGAGCCGATCATTCAGGCGTTGCAGAAACGACTGGAGCATCCGCTGCTCGGGTACGGCGTGGCACAGGACAACCTGCGCCAGACGGTTGTCGAGTACCTCTGGCAGCGTTATGCCTGGCGTGTTCAGCCTGAAGAACTGGTGTTCCTGCCCGGCGTCGAACCGGGCTTCAACATGGCGCTTAATGCCCTGGTTCCGGCCGACTCGGGCGTCGTCCTGCAAACACCCAATTACTCGCCGCTGTCCCACGCGCCGAATCACTGGCAGCAGCCGCGTATCGAATTGCCGTTCAAGGCTGATGCCCAGGGCGAATACCACACCGACATCGCTGTGCTGAACGGCAAGCTGGCCAACGCCGGTGCCTTGTTGCTGAGCAACCCGCATAACCCGCTGGGCAAGGTTTTCAGTGGCGAAGAGCTGCACCTGATCGGCGAAGCCTGCGTGAAGCATGACGTGCTGATCATTTCTGATGACATTCACGCCGACATCCTCTTCGATGGCCGTCGGCATGTGCCCATCGCCTCTCTCAGCCCGCAGATTGCCCAGCGCACTGTCACCCTGATGTCGGCGAGCAAGGCTTATAACATCGCCGGGCTGAAAACCGCTTTTGCAGTGATTCAGAATGAGTCTCTGCGTAAACGCTTCAATGTCGGCCGCTTGGGTCTGGTCGACAGCGTCAACGTGCTGGGTCTTGAAGCCACGCGAGCGGCCTACAGCGAATGCGGCGAATGGTTGAGCGACGTCAACGCGTACCTGCAGGCCAACCGTGACTATCTGGCGCAAGCGGTGAAAGAACGACTGCCCGGCGTGGTCATGCACCTGCCACAAAGCACCTACCTCGCCTGGCTGGATTGCTCCGCGCTGGGTCTTGACGATCCACAGCAGTTCTTCCTCGAACACGCCAAAGTGGGGCTGAGTGCGGGAGTGGAGTTTGGTGATGATTGCCAGCAGTTCGTGCGACTGAACTTCGGTTGCCCAAGGGTCTTGCTGGAGGAAGGGTTGGCACGGATGGAGCGCAGTTTGCGGGATCGCTGAAGAAACAAAAAACCGGCACATATTTCTGTTGGAGCGAGGCTTGCCCGCGAAGAATAATGACGCGGTGGGTCTGGTCAACCGCGTCGACTGGTTCGCGGGCAAGCTTCGCTCCAACAGAGCCATCGTTTGCAATGAACACAAAAAAGCCCGGCTAGCTGGGCTGTTCCTGTTCGGACCTCGCAATCAATAACGCTGATACTGCGAACCGAATTCTTTGCGGTTTTCTGCTACGACCACTTTCTTGTCCAGGTTCACTTCAGCGCGGTCGAAGGTCTTGTTACCGGCACCGGCAACGCGGACTTCAGGAGTAACGACGCTGGAACGATCTGCAACCTGAGTGGCCGCAGCGACAGTCTGGGTTGGCGAAGTACTGGCAAAAGCGCCGGTAGCCGTCAGGATCGAAAGGGCAAAGCTCAAAGCGATAGTGCGTTTCATGATGTGGCTCCAATAGTTGTTTCGAAGTGATGGGGCCAATCTAAGGTCACAACCGCATTATGAAAAACCAGCCTTTAAAATACTGATTATCAGCCTCGTTGATGCTGGAGCGCGAGGTGTCTGGCTCGCGCTTCCCCAGCAACAGCGGGGCTTTTATCACTTGATGGTCACTGGGGCTTGCGCAACAGAACCCGGGTGACACGTCGTTCTTCGACACCCACAACTGTCATGTCCCACCCTTCCCAATCGAGCTTGTCTCCGATCCTCGGCAAGCGATCCAGCAGGCTCATCACCAGACCGGCAAGGGTCTGATAATCCTCGGTTGCATGGGCCTGAAAACCAACCCGCTCACGCACCTGGCTCAGGTTAAGGCCGCCAGAGACGATGAAACCATCGTCCTCAGCCACCACATCCGGACCTTCCACTTCGCTGGCATCCGGCAGCTCACCCGCGATGGACTCCAGAATGTCGGTCATGGTCAACAAGCCGATGAAATCGCCGAATTCGTTGACCACAAAAGCGATGTGCGTTGACTCTTTGCGCATCTGCTCAAGGGCGTTAAGGATCGAAAAGCTGTCCAGCAGGTTGATCGCTTTGCGCGCCATAAACTCCAGATTCGGCTCATTGCCGGCCAGCAGTTCTTTGAGCAACTCCTTCTTGTGCACAAAGCCCAATGGCTCATCCACGCGGCCTTCACGAATCAGTGGCAGGCGCGAATAGGACGAATGCATCAGCTTGGTCCGAACCGTTTCCGGGTCGTCCGACACGTCGATCAGATCCACCGCGGCCCGTGGTGTCATAGCCGAGCGAATCGGACGCTCAGCCAGTTGCAGCACACCACTGATCATCACCCGCTCGCGACGGTGGAACACCGCCTCGGTCTGTTCACCTTCAAGCATGTCGGCGATTTCTTCGCCCACCTCATCGGCGTCCAGCTTGCGGCCACCCAGCAGCCGCAACACGGCGTGGGCGGTGCGTTCACGCATAGGCCGCGCACCGTGCAGCGACTTCTTGCGACGCTTGCGAGCGACCTGGTTGAACAGTTCGATCAGGATCGAGAAACCAATCGCCGCATACAGATAGCCTTTAGGGATATGGAAGCCCAGGCCTTCGGCGGTCAGGCTGAAACCGATCATCATCAGGAAGCCCAGACACAGCATGATCACGGTCGGGTGCGAGTTGACGAACTTGGTCAGCGGCTTGCTGGCGATGATCATCAAACCGATGGAGAAAATCACCGCAATCATCATGACGGCCAGATGCTCAACCATACCTACGGCAGTAATCACCGCGTCGAGAGAGAACACGGCGTCCAGCACCACGATTTGCGCGACGATGGGCCAGAATCGGGCATACGTGCCGTTGCTGGTACGTTCGGCAACATGACCTTCCAGTCGCTCGTGCAACTCCATGGTGGCCTTGAACAGCAGGAACACACCACCTAACAGCATGATCAGGTCGCGACCCGAGAAGCTGTGATCGAACAGTTCGAACAGTGGCGCAGTCAGCGTGACCATCCAGGAAATACTTGCCAGCAAGCCAAGGCGCATGATCAACGCCAGCGAGAGACCAATGACTCGCGCCTTGTCACGCTGCTCGGGCGGCAACTTGTCCGCGAGAATCGCGATGAACACCAGGTTATCGATGCCCAACACCAGTTCCAGAACGATCAGAGTGAGCAGGCCAAGCCAGGCCGTGGGATCAGCTATCCATTCCATAGAACTATTGAATCTCTCGCAAACGGGTTTTGACGGATGTTAGCAAGCCTGCCGGACGTAAAATGACGTCGGCCGCACAGGACACACTAGACGGATTATCGAAGGGGGTATTCAGACGAGCTGATCCTGAGGGGAAAGCTGGATCGAGACTCAAATTATAAGCAAAGCGGTTAGAAGCGAAGCAACCGGGAGGTTCCTGAACGGTGTTCATACAATCCTGAGATTTATCACGGGATGTGATCCTACAACGAGAAAGTCACTTTCCCACTCACGAAAAGTATTACAAAGATTGACATCATTTCGCCCGGTCCGGCTAATTGCTTTGAACTTCCAGCGTCTGAACATGCCCCTTCTATATGGGCCGGGCATAACGTCGGGCGATTCTGGAGGCTTATCTTATGCCAGATGCACAGGGCAAAATTCGTTACGCAGTGGTTGCCGGAGGCTGGATTTCGCAAGGCGCATTCATGCCGGGCGTCGATCAGACTGATAATTCGGTGATGACTGCACTGGTGACTGGCGACCCGATCAAAGCCGACAAACTGGCTGAGCTTTACGACCTGAAAAGCTATGACTACAGCGAATTCGACACGCTGCTCAAGTCCGGGGAAATCGACGCGATTTACCTGGCCACGCCTAATTTCCGCCACCGGGAATTTGCCGTGCCCGCCCTGGAAGCCGGGATCCATGTACTGCTGGAAAAACCGATGGCAACCAGCGAAGAAGACTGCATTGCAATCACCGAAGCCGCCCAGCGCTCCGGCGCCAAGCTGATGATCGCTTATCGGCTGCATTTCGAGCCAGGCACTGTCGAGATGATCGGCCGTATCCGCGCAGGCGAAATTGGCGATCCACGGTTGTTCACGGCGACCTTTGCGCAGACCACCGATCCAAAGAATCACCGCATGCAGAATGGCTACTGGGCAGGACCTGCAGCGGACATGGGGCCGTATCCGATCAACGCGGTACGCAACCTGTTCGATGCCGAGCCGCTGGAAGTTCATGCCGTGGCCATTCACACGCCAGGGCGCGAAATCAATACGCCGGATACCGTCAGCGTGACCTTGCGCTTCCCGGAAGAGCGACTGGCGCAATTTACAGTCAGCTATAGCCTGCCGGGCACCCAGCGTTATCAAGTGATAGGCACCAAGGGCGAGTTTGAAGCATCGCCCTGCTTCGGTTTTGGTGAAGGCGTCGCGATCAGTTACCGGGCAATCATCGGTGACGAAACCAAAGAACATGAACATCCTGTGGTGGACCAGTTCGGCGGCCAGACCCAGTACTTCTCAGACTGCATTCTGCAAGACCGCGAGCCTGAGCCCGATGGCGACGAAGGCTGGCGTGATGTGCGTGTGTTGGCTGCCATAGAGCGAAGCCTGGAGACGGGCCAGACGCAGAAACTCGACCCGCTTCCGAATCGCCCGGGCATCAGCATCGAACAAGCCCGCCGATTGCCACTGGCGAAAGTGCCGGAGTATATCAATACCGATGAGCCTAATGAGTAAGCATCTGGCTGACTGACCTGGAATGATTCCCCTGTAGCTCACCGAGGTTACGAAACCAGCGACAGCGGTATGCCTGACACTCCGCAATCGCTGGCCTTGTAACCCCGGTCAGCGCTCATCCAGCATCACGTCAATGATGGATTTGAAACGCAAACCCGGTAGGAGCCAACCTGTTGGCGAAGCGAAATTTCTCACAATGCAGGTCCGACGTCTCGCCAACAAGTTGGCTCCTACCGGGTCACCGTTTGCTTCGCGACAGCGGTGTGTCATGGACACAAGGCGCGCGCTCATCCAGCATCACGTCGATAATAGATTGAAACGCAGACATGGTAGGAGCCAACTTGTTGGCGAAGCGGAATTTCTCACAATGCAGGTCCGACGTCTCGCCAACAAGTCCTACCGGGTCACCCGTTTGCTTCGCGACAGCGGTGTGTCATGGACACAAGGCACGCGCTCATCCAGCATCACCTCAATAATGGATTGAAACGCAGACCCGGTAGGAGGCAACTTGTTGGCGAAGCGAAATTTCTCACAATGCAGGTCCGACGTCTCGCCAACAAGTTGGCTCCTACCGGGTCACCCGTTTGCTTCGCGACAACGGTGTGTCATGGACACAAGGCGCGCGCTCATCAAATATCACTTCGATGATGGATTTGAAACGCAGACTTGGTAGGAGCCAACTTATTGGCGAAGCGGAATTTCTCACAATGCAGGTCCGACGTCTCGCCAACAAGTTGGCTCCTACCGGGTCACCCGTTTGCTTCGCGACAGCGGTGTGTCATGGGCACAAGGCGCGCGCTCATCCAGCATCACCTCAATAATGGATTGAAACGCAAACCCGGTAGGAGCCAACTTGTTGGCGAAGCGAAATTTCTCACAATGCAGGTCCGACGTCTCGCCAACAAGTTGGCTCCTACCGGGTCACC
>NZ_JAWHNU010000072.1:0-27117 GCF_032582135.1 Pseudomonas syringae group sp. J309-1
TGGGCCATGGATGGCCCGTTGCGGCGGCCCACGGTTCAGGATCTGTGGGCGGGTACACCGAGCGACAGCGAGGTGCCAAGTGGTGGGGCAAGAGCCTTTTGCTTACTTTTGTCTGGGCCGGCTTCCGGATGTTCAAAAGTGAGGCGCCGTA
Source organism: Pseudomonas syringae group sp. J309-1 (assembly GCF_032582135.1). Lineage (NCBI taxonomy): Bacteria > Pseudomonadati > Pseudomonadota > Gammaproteobacteria > Pseudomonadales > Pseudomonadaceae > Pseudomonas > Pseudomonas syringae group sp. J309-1. Next base: position 152 of record NZ_JAWHNU010000072.1, read on the forward strand.
AGGGCGCAACCAATATCAGCCCAAACGCAACAATGGATATGTACACAAAAAGATGCATACATACCCAAACCACGGTCAATCAATAAATTACAGGGTTAGTCGCGACGACCCAGCAACAAACCTACTACCAGACCAAAGCCCGCGGAAATGGCAACGGTCTGCCATGGATGGCCACCGATATAGGTTTCGGTCGCTTCAACCACCGGCTTGGTGCGCTCACGCACACTGGCAACAGACTCAGATGCCTGCTTGAGCTTCAGGCCGAGCTGCGCGCGCAGGGTTTCTGCGTCTTCACCGACCAGAGCAGCGCTGTCTTTGAGCAGCTTGTCGGACTCTTCGATCAGGGCCTGCAGTTCGCTGAAAGCCTGGTCCTTGATCTGTTCTGCGGTAGTTTGAGCGGCAGTTTTACGAGCCATGATGTTTTCCTTTCGTTGATGATGGCAGTAAGCAATGGAGTCTTGCGGTTGGCGAAAAGTTGCAGAAGTCTGCGCGTCACCACTCATTTTGCTTGTGGGATTTGCCGGAAACAGTCTCTTAAAGGTGCCCCTACGGGTGTAAGATACTTCCGGTTTTTAGTCACAGGTGACAGTTATGAGTTTCAATCTGGCCAATCGGCCGCTTCCTGAGCGTGCTGCGCTCGAAGACGAGAAATCCCGCCTCTTTGACCTATGGCAGAGCAACCTGGGTAAAGCCAAGGGTGACGCCGCGCGATTGTTCGGCGAGCGCTCCAAGCGCAAAGGCAAATGGTCCGAATGGGTTCGTTCCGAACTCGACACCATGAGCCCGCCCGAGTACGCGAACATGGTCCGCAGTGAAGTCAACCGGCTCATGGCCGCCAGCAAGTAAGCAACGCCTCGCCAGACGCCTCGCTTGAGGCAGAGCCTTACCAGCTCCCGTCAACAGATTGCGGCAGGCTGAGGACGCCACTGTCCTTGAAACGCATGGTGCCAAACAGTCCGCCCGCAAGCTTGCCGCGCAAGGTGTAAGGCAGGTTGTCGAGGCTTTGGGTTTGCGTCAGGCCCACCGCCTGGCGCAGGGCCGCGAACGCGGAAACGCTGACCGGCACCACCAGCACTGTTTCGGAAAAGCGCCCGATGGAGCCTTGCTGATCACTGACGCCGGACGCCAGCAGTCTGCCATTTACATCCAGGTCCAGCGCAACGCCGTTGTATTCGACGGCGGTCTCATTCGGATTCTGCAATCGCAACTTGACTGCCAGCCGCACTTCCAGGCCTTGTCCGGGCAATGACTCAATACCCACTACGTTGATGTTCAGTGGATCGCGATTGGGCAACAGGGCGCAAGCACCAAGGGTTAAAAGCAGAAAGCTGACCAGCAGCGTACGAATCAGGCGTGAGGGCATTCGGTATGTTCCTTTGGGCATGTGACAGGGCGCTGCTATCCGCTCAGACCCCATGTGCGCGCAGAGATTCGTTTTCATCCGGCGCTGGCTTATGCTGCAGGACCCGCATGCTGATGAGTCACGGATGCCCAGACATCAGAAAACCACGTCACCGATTGCGATGTTGACGGCAAAACACACCATTTCCGTTGAAATGGTGCGCGAGGCATTCCTGCAAAGCGGTCTTTCCGGGCAGATCCAGCAAGCGCTGCTGGCAGAGGCAGGCATTGCCGTTGATGTGCTTGAAGATCGGGAGGCCCGGGTGTCGGTCAACGCATATGCGGATTTGTGGCGGAGTATTGAACAGCGCACTGACGACCTGTTTTTCGGTATGGACCCGCGTCCTCTGCGCCAAGGCAGTCTTGAGTTTCTATGCCGCTCGTCCATGGCTCAGCCCACGCTGGTGGCAGGACTTGAGTCAGGACTCGACTTTCTCGGGCTGATGCTTGAGCGCTTCGGTGCCCGGTTGATCCGTCAGCAGAGTGTGGTGGAGGTGGTCATTGGTGATGAGCAGGACCCGGTGTCCCGGGCATTTGCGGATTTCACCTTCTGGATGATTGTGCACGGTGTGGCCTGCTGGCTTTGCGGGCGGCGCGTGCCCATTATGGGCATTGAATTGCGTTGCGCGCAGCCGGATTACATCGATGACTACAAGGTCATGTTTTCGGAGAATCTGCGTTTCCAGCGGCCGCGCTCAAGAATGATTTTTGCTGCTGATTGCCTGGACCTGCCCATTCGGCGTAGCGCTGCCGAACTTGACGCCTTCCTCAAAGCTTTGCCGGGTAATCTGCTGGTCAAGTATCGGGACCCGCAAAGCCTGGCCAGCCGCATCCGCCAGCATCTGCGCAGCCTGCCTGCCGAACAATGGCCACACAGTGCTGACCTGGCGAGGAGTCTGTGCGTTTCCGGCTCGACCTTACGCCGCCATCTTGCCGAAGAGGCTCAAAGCTACCAGGCCCTCAAGAATTCCGTACGCAAGGATCTGGCCATTGGTTGGCTGGCGGACGAGCATCTGGACATGGCGACCATCGCCAGTCGTCTTGGCTTTGCCGACACCAGCTCGTTTTACAAGGCTTTCCGTAAATGGTCGGGGATCAACCCCGGTCACTATCGAGATGTGGTGCAGAGCGGCGTTGGTCAAACCGGTCATCGACGCTGAGCGTTTTGACCATTGCCCGAACCGGCACGCAGGGCGACTATTTCGGTTAACAACAATAAGGAACCGAATAGAGGTTACGCATGGATATTCGCGACAAGGTTTTCCTGGTCAGTGGTGGCGCCTCAGGTCTGGGCGCTGCGACGGCGCACATGCTGGTCAACGCCGGGGCCAGAGTGGTACTCGCCGATCTGAACGCCAAGGCATTGGCGATACAGCTGGAAAAACTGGGCCAAAATGCTCGCGCAATGGTCACCGATGTCAGTCAGGAAGCCTCTGCACAGGCCGCCGTGGACGCCAGTGTCGAGGCATTTGGAGCGCTCCACGGGCTGATCAATTGCGCCGGTATCGTTGACGCGCAAAAGATCCTCGGTAAGGAAGGTCCTCACAATCTGCCTGACTTTCGCCAGGTGATCGACGTCAATCTTATCGGCAGTTTCAACCTGTTGCGGCTTGCCAGCGCGGCCATGTCTGTCGGCGCGGCGGATGAGGGCGGTGAGCGGGGCATCATCATCAATACTGCGTCTGTCGCGGCTTACGACGGTCAGATCGGCCAGGCTGCTTATGCCGCCTCCAAGGGCGCCATTGTCAGCATGACTCTGCCTGCGGCGAGAGAGCTGGCACGTTTCGGTATCCGGGTCATGACCATCGCCCCCGGTATTTTCGAGACGCCAATGATGGCGGGCATGACGCCGCAGGTGCGTGAATCCCTTTCGGCAGGGGTTCCATTTCCGCCGCGTCTGGGCAAGCCGGATGAGTACGCCGCCCTGGTCCGGCACATCATCGAAAACCCGATGCTTAATGGCGAAGTCATCCGCCTCGACGGCGCCTTGCGCATGGCTGCGCGGTAATCAATGAGTGAACACGCGGCAACGCCTACGGACACGGATACGGATACGGATACGGCGTTAATTCAAATGGTTATGTGATTTTGCTAAGGAATTAATCATGACTTCAGAACATTCATCCATAAATGATGACCCCGTGGTGATCGTCAGCGCTGTGCGCACGCCCATGGGTGGTTTTCAGGGCGATCTGCAAAGTCTGACCGCGCCGCAGCTGGGGGCGGCGGTTATTCGCGCAGCGGTAGAGCGGGCGGGTATCGCGGCTGAAGAAGTTGAGCAGGTGTTATTTGGCTGCGTGTTGTCTGCGGGGCTTGGGCAGGCACCTGCGCGGCAAGCCGCGTTGGGCGCTGGGCTGGCCAGGTCAACGTTGTGCACCACGCTGAACAAAATGTGCGGCTCAGGCATGCAGGCGGCGATGCTGGGCCATGACGTGTTGCTGGCGGGCAGTGCAAAAGTGGTAGTGGCGGGCGGCATGGAAAGCATGTCCAACGCACCTTATCTGTTGGACAGGGCGCGCAGCGGTTACCGCATGGGGCACGGGCGGGCGCTTGATCACATGTTCCTGGATGGTCTGGAGGACGCCTATGAACCAGGCCGGCTGATGGGCACTTATGCCGAACAGTGCGCAGAGAGCCACGGTTTTACCCGTGAAGTGCAGGATGCGTTTGCAGTGGAGTCCTTGAGCCGCGCACAAGAGGCGATCAGCAAAGGCTGGTTCAACGGCGAAATCGTCCCGCTGGAAGTCACTGTGGGCAAAGAGCAGCGGCTGGTGACTCATGATGAGCACCCCCCCAATGCCCGGCTGGACAAGATACCGACGCTCAAGCCCGCTTTCCGTCAAGGCGGCAGTGTGACCGCAGCCAACTCCAGCTCCATCTCCGACGGTGCCGCAGCGCTGCTGTTGATGCGTCGCTCCGAAGCGACACAACGAGGCCTGAAACCGTTGGCGGTGATCCATGGGCATGCTGCGTTTGCGGACGAGCCGGGGCTATTCCCGGTTGCGCCCATCGGGGCGATTCACAATCTGATGACGCGCACCGGATGGACCCTGGATCAGGTCGATCTGTTCGAGATCAACGAAGCGTTTGCCGTTGTCACGCTGGCAGCTATGAGTAAGCTGAACTTACCCCATGACAAGGTTAATGTTCACGGTGGAGCCTGCGCGCTCGGCCATCCTATTGGTGCGTCGGGCGCACGTATTCTCGTGACCCTGCTGGGGGCTTTACGACGTAAGGGGCTGCGGCGCGGCGTTGCGGCCATTTGCATTGGTGGCGGTGAAGCAACCGCTATAGCCGTAGAAATCATTCAATAGTCCAATGAGATAAGTGCTTAAGTTAAAGTTGATTCTAGAATAATGACTATTATAAAAGGTAATATTATCAATGAGTTATGAATCTATCTTGATAGAGATTCGAGGGAGGGTGGCGCTGATAACGCTCAACCGTCCGGAGGCTTTGAATGCCTTGAACGCGCAGTTGATCAGCGAATTGAATCATGCGCTGGATGATCTTGACGCCAACCGTGACATTGGCTGCATCGTGCTGACCGGCTCCAGCAAAGCATTTGCGGCGGGGGCGGATATCAAGGAAATGGCTGAGCTGAAGTATCCCCAGATCTACCTGGACGACCTGTTCAGCGACAGTGATCGCGTCGCCGCCCGGCGAACCCCGCTCATCGCCGCTGTGGCCGGTTTTGCTTTGGGCGGCGGCTGCGAACTGGCATTGATGTGCGACTTCATCCTCGCTGCGGATAATGCGCGCTTCGGTCAGCCGGAAATCAAACTCGGCGTCTTGCCCGGCATGGGCGGCACCCAGCGCTTGACCCACGCCGTCGGCAAGGCCAAAGCGATGGAAATGTGCCTGACCGGACGTTTGATCGACGCCCAGGAAGCAGAGCGCGCGGGGTTGGTCGCCCGAGTAGTGCCGTTGAGCGAACTGCTGGATGAAGCACTGAAGGTCGCTGCATCCATTGCGGCAAAGTCGCTACCTGTTGCGATGATGGTCAAGGAAAGCGTTAACCGCGCCATGGAAGTCAGTCTTGCCGAAGGTATTCGCTTCGAACGCCGGGTTTTTCATGCTGCTTTTGCCACTGAGGATCAGAAAGAAGGCATGGCTGCGTTCATCGAAAAGCGAGAGCCCCGTTTCAAGGGGCGTTGAGTAGTCTTTGCTGACTGCTCAGCCATGCTGGATGAATGCCTGATGCAATCTCCGCGGCCAGTTTTGCTCGAACCACGTCTGTAGCATGATGCAGTGTCCCGGATGAACCAGGCAGAGCTCGTTCGGGGTCTTGCGATACGCTGCAGCAAGCTCGCGCAGCTCTTCAGAACTGAGCCCGCAATAACCGTGTCGGTCGGTTTTGCCCTCGAACAGAAAATGCTCCGGTTGCAGGCGTGCAAGAAACTGCAGTCCGGGCTCACGCATTCGCACTATGTACCATAGGCGATCTACCAGCGGTGCGCCTTTGAGGCCGGGGTGCTCGGTCAGGCGCAGGTCGGCGTCGAAGAGAGACAGAGCCGGATGCTGTGCAGGTTGATCCCGCCCGCAGGAGCGGTCCTGGGCTGTGAGCGTTGGCGGCGTACCGGTCATCTCAATGCAACTGGCTGTGAGGTCGAATCTGCTGTCTGCAGTGCTGAGCTGCAAAACCCCATCAGTCGTGAGATGCAGGGTTTGTGGCAGGTTCAGGTGTACTGCATCAGCGGTGGGCAGACCCTGTGCAGGGTAATCATTGAGCGGCACGCGATGTTCGTCCGGGACGCCATAGATAATCGGCCGCTCAGGGTCGCCGTCAAAGTGGCCGACAATCAATGCTGCACCGATACGCAGGGCCTTCAATTGCGCCAGCGAAATACCGATGGGCGCGCACAACTCGGCAGGCTCGCAGCCCGCCGGGGTTGGGGTGAAGCCAATAGGCAGTCGTCCGTTCATCAACTGTTCTTTCGTCTGGTTGCAGCGACTCAGCAAGGTCGCGGGCTGAAATCCCGACATGACAGGTTTTTGGTGCTTCAACCCGGGCCGAAACGGCATTTCCCACGGCAGTAAGCGGAAGCTGCTGTGATAGCCCTGGCTGAGACTGTCGATTTCGTCATGCCCGGTCGCTTGACCATTGCTGGCCCCGGATTGCGCAGCAACTGACCTTGCGGCATCGAGAATCCGGGCCACATCCTCTGGCGCTTTGCCTTTCAGCACCTCCGGCTGTTGGCCTGTGTGATTGATTTCTACCACCAGCCACTGATCGTTGAACCGGGCCTCGGGATGCCCCAGTACTTGCACGATCTGGCCCGGTGTCATTGGCAGGTCAGTGCCGAGCCCACGGATCACGCGTCGCTCGCAACGTTGGCGCTCCAGGGCCCGGGCGCCGGCCTGTCGCTCATGCGCCTGGCGTTCGGTGGGCAGGCGCGACAGCAGGCTTGCTTCGAAACGCTGGTTACTGGCGTTTTTTTTGTCGGCATGAGCCTCCTTGTCAGACGCGTTTTTCGATGGCTTCAACTGCGGATCATGGAGGTGCGTTTCGTGGTCTGTCGCCGCCAGCTGTAAAGCCCATTGTTCAGCCAGGTACGAAATGGCCGGTGCGTGCCTTGTTCGCAGGGCTGGTGGCTGAAATTGAGCAGGTTTTGACCGATGGGGGAAGCGGGCAGGATCGTCAGCGAAGACCAGCAAGTGTCGGGTTCGCTGATGTTCGAAGCGCATGGAGATACCTTCTTCTTCACATAATCGCAGCAGCAGATGCAGATCGGTTTCGTCTTGCTGCACGCACTGTTCTCGCGAAGGATAGATCCCCACCAGCTTCTCGAAACGATAGGTGGCAGGAGCAATGCTGTGCTCTTCGAGCAGTCGTGCGATTATCTGCGGCACGCTAAGGTCCTGGAATACCCGACGCTGCCGACGCTGCTCCATATCGAGCAGCGTCGGGCCCAAAGTGATGCGATAGAGGCTCAATCCGGTCTCGGCGTGCAGTAGTGTGGCGCTACTGATCTTGCCATGAACACCTTGATCGGGGCCTAACGCAAGCCAGGCCGCTTTTTGCTCGAATGCCTCTAATTTCAGGTGTGGATCACTGCTGACAACGTCAATGATGAAACGATAGGGTGCGTTCAGGGCTTCCCGCCCGCTGATGCTGATGACGGGCAGATTCATCTTGTGATCGACAATCGCCAGAGTGATCGGCATTCGTTTGCCTTCGGACATCCACATCGCTCCCACCTTGAATTTAAGGGGGCAGAGGGTACGAAATGCCACGGTCCATGGGCATCGCTTCAGCATTTTTCGGAAAGGGACTACAAGTTAAAGAGGAATGTCGCTAGTTGCCATGCAGTGCATTAACACTGATGCAATCGACCCTCGACTTGAAATCGAGAGACGGCAGGGGTTTCATCTGACGTTATCGGGTATAAAATGCGCGGCGTCGCGTGTTGATAGCGACGCACCTCATTTTTAACGTTTTGCCGGTTTTGCAGTCGGCCCTTTGACAGGGACTGGCGCATGGGGCAGAGCGCAATCGGATCAAGAGAGCAAGCATGGGCGCACAGTGGAAGGTCAAGCATAAAGAAGCAGCATCCAATGCCAAGGGACGTATCTTCGGCAAGCTGTCCAAGGAAATCATGATCGCAGCGCGTGCTGGCGCAGACCCGGACATGAACCCGCGTCTGCGGCTGGTTGTGGAACAAGCGAAAAAAGCCTCGATGCCGAGGGAGACCCTGGAGCGAGCGATCAAGAAGGGTGCCGGTTTGCTGGGCGAAAACGTTACTTTTGAGCGCCTCACCTACGAGGGCTTTGCGCCGCATCGCGTGCCGGTGATCGTTGAGTGCCTGACCGACAACATCAACCGAACGGTGTCGGAAATTCGCGTGTTGTTTCGCAAGGGACAACTGGGTGCCGCAGGCTCGGTGTCCTGGGACTTCAACTATCAGGGCATGATCGAAGCGATGCCGATCAACCCGGATGCTGATCCAGACGAAGCGGCCATCGAAGCGGGTGCTCAGGATTGCGAGCCAGGCGAAGAGGGCGCAACCCTGTTCCTGACCGAGCCAACCGACATGGACGCCGTATGCAAGAAACTGCCGGAATTCGGTTTTACCGTGCAGTCGGCCCAGTTGGGCTACCGTCCGAAAAGCACCGTTGATGGCCTTGATGACGAGCAGATGGCTGAAGTTGAAGCTTTCCTGGCTGCCATCGATAACAACGATGACGTGCAGAACGTTTACGTGGGGTTGGCGGGCTGACGGCATTCTGATTTGAAATGCATTCTCCTGTGGGAGATTCTATGTTTGCTTGCAATCCCGTAGGACCGGCTTAGCCGGGAGAGCGGTGTTTCTGCCGAGGAATATGTAGTGAATGTCCCGACGCCCTCCCGGCTAAAGCGGAACGCCGCCCGGCCGGTCCTACGGAATAGCGCGGTCTATGTGGGAGCCGGGCTTGCCCGCGATAAGACTGTACGCGGTTGACGTTGGATCGCGTCCAGCCTTATCGCGGGCAAGCCCGGCTCCCACAGGTACACCGTTTCAACTCAAAATTTGCAGAGCCTTATCTCGCGCAGCATTTTCTACGGGCCTTTAGTCAAAGCCTGCTCAACCTCTCGCAACGTCGGTCGCTGGCTGACATTCGGCTGAATACAGCGAGCCTGCAGTGCCCACAGAGCATCTTCTACGGGCTCGGCACAACGCTCCAGCAACTCCCCCAGCAAAATCCCGAAAGCTCGCGTTTCGATGCGTTGCAGAGCCAGGCCCTGTGCGGACGTGGAATAAAACGAAGCAGCGCCGAAATCCCCCAGCAGGCAGTCGCCGTCGTCGTGCCAGAGAATATTGTGGCCATACAGGTCGCCATGGGTCATGCCGTTTTGATGCAGGTGTGCGGTGGCTGATGCGATGCCTCGGGCCATGCGTAACGCAATTGCATTGTCCAGAAGCAAACCGTTCGGGTAGATATCCCGGGAACACGAATCCAGGCTCGGCGGACCCGCAAGGTTGACGAAGTTAGGCTCAATCAATTGCATGACCAGCCCTGCGCATGACTGAGGGTGATCGAGGATCTGGCCTTCAACGGCAATGAGATTCTGGTGAGTGCCCGCCGCGATACACGCCGCCATTTCGTTGAGCGGCGAGCCGTCGCTGGTCACGGCACCTTTGTACAGTTTGACGGCCACTGTCCTGGCTGCTTGCCGGGATGGTTGCCAGAGCGCTTGCTGGATGACCCCGGAGGCACCTTCACCCAGTTGCTGCTGAGTACTCAGCTCAGTCCACGGGATCTGCCGTACAGACTTTGCTTCAGGCGCGCTGCACAGCGGATTACCGGCAAACGCCAGCCACGCCAGCGAGGGCAGTTGCAGCAGCCAGTCAGGCAATTCGGTCAATTGGTTGGCTGCGATGCGCAGCAGTTCAAGCTGTTCACACTGGGCCAGACTCGCGGGGAGGCGGGTCAGACGATTGCCGGCCAGCATCAGCTTTTGCAGCGAGCGGCATTCGCCCAGCGTCTCTGGCAGTTGCTCGATCTGGTTGTCGGTGAGGATCAGCCAGCGCAGTCGGGGTGGCAACGCCGCGGCCGGGACGTGTGAAATCTGGTTCGCCTTGAAGCCGACGATCTGCAGATTCTGACAACGGCCAATGCAGGTCGGCAGCTCTGTAAAAGGGTTGTCGGAACAAAACAGCACTTTCAAGTGCGATAGCCGGTACAAGTCGTCCGGCAAGACGCTCAGGTTGTTGCCACTCAGATTGAGGATTTCCAGCGAGTCGGCCAGATCGAAGATTTCCACTGGAAATTCGTTCAGCCCGCAGGACAGGTCCAAACGTTTTATGCCCGCAAGTTTGCCCGCGCGCAGGTCTTCGAGTGTATGCATGGATCAGCTGCGACTCATGGTTTCAGGGGGCAGGTTCAAGCAACGATCGACCCAAAGGTGGACGCGCTCCAGGCTCGGAGGAGCCTCTGCATACAAAATGCGATAGATCATCGGCGCAACCACTGTGTCAATCAGCTCATTGGCGTCCGGGGCTTTCTCGCCACGGGCCAGAGCCCGGTCGATGATGATCTGCAATTGATCGCGAGTTATGCCGGCACATTTGCCCGAACATGTCGCGGCGCTGCTGGCGACGACATCGCGCATCATCTCCCGGCCGGGGGCCGAGTTCATTTCATCAAGGTACATTTCGGTCCACGTGCGCAAATCGTCGCGCAGGTTGCCGCAGTCAATAGGCTCATCCGGGCGCAGGCGCTCAACGGCGGCATCAGCCAGCAACGTGGTCAGGTCACCCCAACGGCGATAGATGGTGGACGGTGTCACGCCCGCACGCGCAGCAATCATGGGCACGCTCAAGGCCGCGCGGTCGTTTTCGACCAGTAAATCGCGCACCGCGCTGTGAATTGACTCTTGCACGCGAGCGCTGCGACCGCCGGTGCGAATTCCTTCTTTTATAGCCATGAGGCGGACCTTAACACAAAGTATTTGCTTTAAGCTGCGTCAGCTCGCACAATTCAGAACGCTAAATCTTAGCTTTAATGATGTGCCTGATCGGAGAGTGTACCCATGTCCCGTCTTTTGCAGAACCCTGACCGGGGAAACAGCGCCTTGGGATTTCTGGCATTCACGACCCTGTGCTTTTTTGCAGCGTCCAGCGCGCCGACGCCGCTCTACCATTTGTATCAGCAGGGCTGGGGCTTCTCTGCAGCGATGTTGACGCTGATTTTCGCGGTATATGCGTTCACGTTGCTGATAGCGCTGTTGATGGTGGGGTCGCTGTCGGATTATCTGGGCAGACGCCCGGTGATATTTGCGGCTCTGCTGCTGGAGATTGTCTCCATGCTGCTGTTCATCTTTGCGGTTGATGTCGGCTGGCTACTGGCAGCGAGGATGATTCAAGGGTTGGCCACAGGTATGGCGGGCAGCGCGCTTGGGGCCGCCTTGCTGGACAACGACGAAAAACAGGGGCCTTTGGTCAACAGCATCGCGCCGATGTTCGGCATGGCCATTGGGGCTTTAGGCACAGGGCTGTTGGTGGAGCTGGCGCCGCTGCCACTGCTATTGACCTACTGCCTGTTGCTGGCGGCATTTGTCGGACAGGCGATTTATCTCTGGCTGATTCCGGAAACCGTCAGCCGTCAGCCGGGTGCCTGGGCTTCGCTAAAACCCTCACTGCACGTTCCTGTTCAGGCCCGGCGCACGCTGTGGCTGGTGTTGCCGGTAGATATTGCAGCCTGGTCGTTGGGTGGTTTCTTCCTGTCACTGTCGCCATCGTTGCTTGCTGCAGCCACCGGGACGACTTCTGCAATCAACGGCGGGCTGGCCGTTGCCACGCTGACCATCAGCGGTGCGCTGGCTATTTTCAACTTGCGTACGCGGCCTGCGGTGTTGGGGCTCTGGGTCGGTGCCAGCGGTTTGCCGGTTGGTGTTGCGGTCATTCTGACGGCGGTCAATGCTGGCTGGCTGTGGCTTTTTTTCGTCGGCTCGGTCATTGCGGGTATCGGCTTCGGCTCAGGCTTTCTTGGGGCTTTGCGCCTGTTATTACCGTTGGCTCAGGCCCATGAGCGGGCGGGGCTGATGTCGGCTTTCTATGTGCTCAGCTACCTGGCGTTCTGTATCCCGGCGTTGATCGCCGGACTGAGCGCCCACAGCTTCGGTCTGATTGCCACGACCAATGTCTATGGGGGTGTGGTGATCGTGCTGGCGCTGTTGGCGTTGGCGGGGTTGATTGTGAGGCGTGTGGCTGGACGGGAAGCGGTCAACTCGGTTTGAAGGTGTGTCTATAACGGAAACCCCTTGTTTTAGCGGCTGAATACAGACCCTGTTGGAGCGAGGCTTGCCCGCGAAGAGCGATAACGCAGTTTTACTGAGCCACCGCATCGACTCATTCGCGGGCAAGCCTCGCTCCAACAGCGAAATCCTCTTGACTCAAATCGCCCCAGGCAGCGCCTGTCGGGCCAGTTGGGCGGCAGGGTCTTTAGTCGGGGTGACCATGGCGTAGTTGTAACCTTCGCTGGACCAGTAATCGGCTTGCAGATCACCGTCGAGTCGGGTGCCTCGCGGCAGTAAGCGGTTTTTTGCACCCGGCGGGCGGATGTAGAAACTCAGGGTGCGGCCTTCAGTGTCCTTGTACACCACCAGGGCCGCGGACCCCTGTTCAGTAGTGGTCATGCGTCCGCTGACCGGTTTGAATCCCGCCGCTTCCAGGTTGGGCAGCCGGTTGGCCCGGGTGAAATGACGGTCAAGCCAGCCTTGTGCATCACTGGTTTTTTCCGCGCTCCAGTCGCTGGCCATGTTGTCGTCCAGAGCAAACATCCGGTAGGCCTGCAACGCATCAGCCATCGGCGGCGTTGCACTGGCCAGGGTTATTTCCCTGGCCTGCCAGCCGCTGAATCCGCCAACTCCGACAGCTAACAGCAACATGGCCGCCGTAGCCAGGTGACGATAACGATTACGCCGCATGCGCTGACGGATAAACACCGGGTCCAGTTCCGGGTTCGGCGGGCGTTGCAGTTCGCCACTCATTGCAGTGCGCAACCGTTTCGCGTCGTCCTGCCAGGCTTTGACCTGCGACGCGACCTGCGGATGGGCTGCCAGCCAGGTTTCCAGGCGCAGGCGGTCGGCCTCGCTCAGTTGATGATCCACATAAGCGTGAAGGTCGAGTTCGCTGGGGGGCAGGGTGATCATTTCAGTATCCGCAGAGAAGGAGTGGTGATTTCGCCATCGCTGAACTGGCGAAGGGCCTGACGAGCGCGGGACAAGCGCGACATGACCGTGCCGATGGGCACGTCGAGAATCGTGGCGACTTCCTTGTAGCTCAAGCCTTCCACCGAGATCCATAACAGCAGCGCACGCTGCTCGGTGTTCAGTCGCTCAAACGCGCCAAGAGTCGATTGAGCAATCACGGTTCGTTCAACGCTGGGTTGGTAATCCTCATCTGCGCCACCGGTAAAAAGCTCCAGCATGCGGCTGTACCGACGTGAGCGGCGATGGGCGTCGAGAAACTGGCGATAGAGTATCGAGAACAGCCAGGCGCGCAAATCGCCTTCGATTCGCTTGTCTTTCCAGGCTGACAAAGCTTTTTCAAGGCTTGCCTGAACCAGGTCATCAGCGCCGCTGGAGTTGCGGGTCAGCGACAGGGCAAACCTGCGCATTCGCGGTATCAACTCTCTGAGTTGGTCGTCGAGCTCGTTCATGGACCGCAGACTCCCTGGGCAGCAACTATGATCGTGTTAAGCGTCTGAGCAGCAAGACGACGCCCGGCATTGGTTATTCCACCCTTCGTGCAATTTTTTTCGGCGGATGGAATAAACACTTTCCGGCTCCGTCCTACTGCCCATAAAGCGTGATAGCCGATGACCTGGAGTTGTATATGACCGACCGTGATCCGTTACCCGAGGGGCAAAGACCTCCATTAAGTCCAACTGCAACGGGCCTGCGTCTGGTGGGCATTGGCGTAGTGGTGCTGGTTGCCGCTACCGCATTTGCCTATGTGGGAGGCTACCTCGATCCGCAGCGTCTGACTCCGGACAAACTGGTCAATACCCTTGAGCACAATAACGGTACTTTCCCCGGATATCGCCGCAATCACCCAAAAGGGGTATGCGTTGCAGGTTACTTCGAAAGCAACGGCGCTGCTGCCGATCTTTCCAGTGCACAGCTGTTTACCGCCACCCGCACACCAGTGGAAGGGCGATTCGCGCTGCCCACCGGCAACCCTTATTCGCCAGACAGTGCCGCTCCGATACGCAGTCTGGCCCTGCGCTTTAGTCAGGCAGACGGCCAGCAGTGGCGTACCGGAATGAATGCCATGCCGGTATTCCCTGTCGGCACGCCGGAAGCGTTCTTCGGGTTGTTGCAGGCCAATGCGCCAGACCCTAAAACCGGCAAGCCTGACCCGACCAAGGCCCCTGCATTTTTCGCCAGTCACCCGGAAGCCGCGCCATTTCTGGCGTGGGTCAAGACCGCCAAGCCGTCGGCCAGCTACGCGACCGTCAGTTACAACAGTGTCAATGCGTTCTATCTGGTCAGTGCCGATGGCAAACGCCAGGCCGTGCGCTGGAACATGGTGCCTGTGGATGCCGCGCAACCCGCGGCACCGGCGCCGGACGCCAAGGATTATCTGGAGCAGGACCTGAATGACCGACTGGCCGCAGGCCCCGTTCGTTTCAACCTGATCCTGACTCTCGCGGGTGCCAGTGATCCAGTCAACGATGCCAGCAAACAATGGCCTGCTGATCGCCAAACGTTGAACGCCGGTACGCTGGTGCTGGAAAGCGAACAACCGCAGTTGAGCGGCGCTTGCCGTGACATCAACTTTGACCCGCTGGTGCTGCCATCCGGCATCAGTGGCTCGGATGACCCACTGCTGGCCGCGCGTTCTGCTGCTTACGCGACGTCTTACAAACGGCGCACTGCAGAAGTCGAGCAATTGCCCAAAGCCGCCCCCGTCCCGGAGAAAAAATCATGAGTGGCTCCAATAAGCATTTCTCTCCTCTGGCGCGCCTGCTGCACTGGTCGATGGCAGTGATGATCATCGCAATGCTGTTTATTGGCGCGGGGATGGTGGCCTCGGTGTCGGAACGACATGAATGGTTGCTCAATCTGCACAAACCGTTGGGCATAGCGATCCTGGTGCTGGTGATTCTGCGCATCATCGTCCGGGTGTCCAGCCAGACACCGCCATTGCCGGCTGACTTGCCGGGCTGGCAGGTTTTGGCGGCAAAGCTGTCCCATTACGTGTTGTACGCATTGATGCTGGCAATGCCGTTGATTGGTTGGGCGATGATTTCTGCCGCCGGTGATCCGGTCATGCTCAGTAGTTCGGTGCGCCTGCCTTCCATCGTTGCAGCGGACGCAGGGACCTTCGCCTTTTTACGGCAGGCTCATACCTGGCTGGCGTATACGCTGTTTCTGACCGTGCTGACGCACATCGCAGCCGCGCTGTTTCATGCGTGGGTGAGGCGTGACGAGGTGCTCGGTAGCATGTTGCGGGGGCGGGGGTAAGCGCTAAAAAGAAGGGCGTTACCTCCCTGTAGGAGCTGCCGAAGGCTGCGAAGCGGTGTATCAGACAGAATGCTTTCGCAGCCTTCGGCAGCTCCTACAGGATGATTTTCAGCGCAGGATCGGGGCCATTTCCGAGAGAGCGGTCAAGACATCCTTGGCCAGTTGTTTCGAGCGCTTGCCGTCCCAGCCGGTGATCAGGTCCGGGGCATCGTCGTTGTCCTTGAACGGCATTTCCAGAGTCAGCGCCAGACACTTGTATTTTTCCCCGACGCTATTGCACGCCAGGTTCATGTTGGCCTTGCCCGGCTGTGAACGGGGATAGCCATAGCGGGTCTGGAAATCCCGGGTGATTTCACTTAAACGGCTGCGGAACTGAGCTTCGAGTTGTTGCTGCTTGGGCGTGTAACCCGGATTGCCTTCGCATGCAGCAGTGAACACATAGGGAATTTCTTCGTCGCCATGGACGTCGAGGAACATGTCCACGCCATACTTCTCCATCTGTTCCTTGACGAAGAATACTTCCGGGCTGGTTTCCGGGGTGGAGTCCTGCCAGGCACGGTTGAGGTCCTTGCCGTTGGCATTCGTGCGCAAATGCCCGTGGAACGAACCGTCAGGGTTCATGTGCGGGACGAGGTACAGGTCGGCGACTTCCAGCAGGGCATTCAGCACCGGATCATCCTGCTGTTGCAGGCGTTCGATCACACCTTCCATGAACCATTCAGCCATGTGCTCGCCGGGATGTTGCTGAGCAATGATCCAGATTTTGCGCTTGCCCTCGGCGCCATTGCCGCGCCGTAGCAGCGGAATCTCACGGCCTTCAACGCTCTTGCCTGTGGCCAGCAGTTCAGTGCCAGCCTTTTCCAGGGCCTGACCAATGAGCCAGTCATGGCGCTCGCGACTGTAGGGTTCGAAATAGGCAAACCAGACGTGCTCGCCAGTGGGCGTCAGGCTGAAATTCAGCGCGCGGCCGTCGAATGTGGAGGGCACCCGAAACCAGGTCTGATGATCGTAGGAGGCCACTGCGTTGTAGCCAGTCCAGGCATTGTTGTAGCTGGACTGACTGGCATTGGTCAGGCTGAACCTATGGACCTGGCCCGTCTGCAGGCCTTCGACCTTGAAGTGAAACCACTGAAAATGCGGGCTGCGGGTGTCCGGGCGGATGGCCAACTGGATCTGTGCAGGGTTGCTCGCGTCTATCACTTCGATATTGCCGCTATCGAAGTCTGCGCTGATTTTGAGAGAGTTCACGGTCAGTTCCTGTGTACGTTAGTGCCAGTTATGGCGCTACTTTACACGGAACCTGCGCGAAGCAATGCGCGTCGCTGCGACGTGAAGGTGTGTGAATCGGTCACTCAGTGCTTCAGGTCTGACCGAGCAAGGCAAAAGCTTCCGCCGTCATGAGCAGGCTGCACAAAAACGCAGTCGCCATACACCAGAACAGATAACTGCGACGTTTGCGGCGATGCCAGCCGCTGGCGCCTATGACGGCAGCCGGTGCTTGAAGTTGACGCCACAGCCGCTCGGTACTTTCGAAGGCGGCGAGATGCGCAAGGTCAGCATCCAGCCAATGGCGGAATTCGATACGTTGACTGGCGGTAGCCTGTGGACTTTGCAGGTGTACATACCAGCGACTGGCCTGTTCGCATACCGGATCCACAGCGCTGGCTTCATCCGCAGCGACTTGCCGACGGCTGTGTTGCAGGACTCGCACCATGGCCTGCTCGACCAGTGCGACATCGATGCTCAGCAAGTCAGCGATGTGGGCGTAGGAAGCCCCGTCCAGTCGGCTGAGCAGAAAGACCTGCTGTGTTCGGCGAGAAAGCTTCACCAGACCGCGCCGCAGGCTCTCGCCGTGCAGACTCAGTGGAACATCTGTCCGTCGTGCAGGCAGGGCGGGGAAGGACGAGAGTTGAATACTCATGATCGATTGCCTCGCTTGATGTTGATGAAGACTTCTCTGGTAAAAATGCTGCTTTATCTGATCTCTCTGGCCCTGTAGGAGCTGCCGAAGGCTGCGAAGCGTTCTTCCTGACATACCGCCATCGCAGCCTTCGGCAGCTCCTACAGGGTCGTGTGTTTGCTGCACCAAAGTTCGCCGTCAGGACAGCGGACTTCTTTTCTGGATGTGGCATATGAGAGTCGTTCTCAAGTGCTAAGCCAGCTCAATTACCGATTATCTTCCGTGCAGCGCCTTTGAAAGCAAACTTCAGAGGCCCTTTCTGCAATCTTTTTGCTATGATCCGCGCCATCGTAGAAACGACACCCTCTTCATTAGCCTGAAGAACGCAGCACCCGAACCTTGCATCACCAGTGACACCAAAAAAATAGAAACGAACCGCAAAACTAAAAAAAAGACCCGGAAAAAATCCGGGTCAAAAACCGTGATTAGCCTGATGAGGAGATAATCCAGAAGCCGACCTAAGACTTCTGAGTTATCCAACTGACCTTGCGGCCAGTTGCTTGCAATAATAATCATTATCATTTGCAAGTCAAACCTTTTTATCGTCCCCATAGAAAATCATTCGGATTCCGCCTGACGCCCGTCAGTCCAGCGGCAGTTCTGTCGTGCGTTTCACTTCGCTCATGGCGATGTTCGAGTGGGCTTCCTGCACGTGCGGCTGCTGCAGCAGATGATCCCGCAGGAAGCGCTCGTAGCTGGCGATGTCCTGCGCCACCACCTTGAGCATGAAATCCATATCGCCCGCCATCGTGTAGCACTCCAGCACTTCGGGGTAGCCGGTGATTGCTTCTTCGAATTCCGCAAGAAAACGCCGGCCGTGCCCGGATAACTTCACATCGACGAACACCGTCATGGTCAGGCCAAGCTTGCGTGGGTTGAGCAGGGCGACTTTGCGTTCGATATAGCCTTCTTCCTGAAGGCGGTTGATGCGCCGCCAGCAAGGGGATTGCGACAGCTCGACGCGTTCGGCAATTTCGGCTGCCGAGAGATCGGCATCGTGTTGCAGCAGGCGCAGGATCCTGCGGTCGATGGGGCTTAATTTGTTCTGCATGAATTGACCTCTTTTTTTATTTTTATAGAACTGAACATGCAGAAGTTCAGCAGATAAACGGCAAATTAGAAAGAAAAAGCCTCATTGCTACAGGCAGTATTTTGCTTGTGACCGCCTGGGCGGAACCTGCCCGGCGGATTAGCCGCCATAACACTGCTCATAAAAATAAAAGGAGCGCCTGAATGTCTTTGGCTGATATTCGTCTTGACGATAAGTACCGGCTCGCGACCGGCAATCTGTACCTGACTGGCACCCAGGCCCTGACCCGCCTGCCGATGCTGCAAAAGCAGCGTGATGAGGCACGAGGGCTGAATACCGCCGGTTTCATCTCCGGTTATCGCGGCTCGCCTCTGGGCAATCTCGACAAGAGCCTGTGGGACGCCAAGGACTACCTCAAGCAGAACGCAATCCACTTTCAGCCGGGCGTCAACGAAGAGTTGGCGGCGACGGCGGTGTGGGGAAGCCAGCAGGTCAATCTGTTTCCTGAAGGCAAATACGACGGCGTATTTGCACTTTGGTACGGTAAAGGGCCGGGTGTGGACCGTTGTGGCGACGTGTTAAAACATGCCAACTCGGCGGGCGTAGCAGCCAATGGCGGGGTATTGGTGCTGGCGGGGGACGACCATGGCTGCAAGTCGTCGACCATCGCCCACCAGAGCGAACATGCGTTCATCGCGTCAATGATTCCTGTGCTCAACCCCAGTAACGTTCAGGAAATCCTTGATTACGGGATCATCGGCTGGGAGCTGTCCCGCTACAGCGGTTGCTGGGTGGCGATGAAAACCATCGCCGAGAACGTCGATTCGTCGGCCGTGGTCGAGGTCGATCCACTTCGCATCACGACGCAGATTCCTGAAGACTTCGACATTCCTGAAGGTGGCTTGCACATTCGCTGGCCGGATCCGCCACTGGCTCAGGAGGCACGGCTCAATACCTATAAGATCTACGCTGCTCGCGCTTTCGCCCGTGCCAACCAGCTTAACAAGGTTGTAATTGATTCGCCGCAGCCAAGACTGGGCATTGTCACTACCGGCAAATCCTATCTGGATGTGCGTCAGGCTCTGGAAGAACTGGGCATCGATGAAGCGCTGTGTGCTCAAGTCGGTATTCGGGTGCTCAAGGTCGGCATGAGCTGGCCGCTGGAGCCGGTTTCGGTCCATGGTTTTGCTGAAGGCCTGGACGAGATTCTGGTAGTCGAAGAGAAGCGCAGCGTGATCGAGGATCAACTCACCGGTCAGCTCTACAACTGGCCAGTGGATCGCCGTCCGGTGGTGGTCGGCGAATTTGACGAGCAAGGCCTTTCGCTGCTGCCGAACCTGAGCGAGCTGACTCCCGCAATGATTGCCAGGGTGATTGCCAAACGCCTTGCGCCGTTTTACAGCAGCGACAAAATCGACGCGCGCCTGCAGTTTCTGGCTGACAAAGAGAAAGCCCTGCAAGCGCCCTTGTTCAACACCCAGCGTACCCCGCATTTCTGTTCTGGCTGCCCGCATAACACCTCGACCCGTGTTCCGGAAGGCAGTCGCGCACTGGCCGGAATTGGCTGTCATTACATGACCATCTGGATGGATCGGGCCACCGAGACCTTCACGCAAATGGGCGGCGAGGGCGTGACCTGGATTGGTCAGGCACCGTTTACCAACACGCCCCACGTGTTTCAGAACCTCGGCGACGGTACTTATTTCCACTCTGGTCATCTGGCCTTGCGTGCTGCGGTGGCCTCGGGCGTCAACATCACTTACAAAATCCTCTACAACGACGCAGTCGCCATGACCGGCGGACAGCCCATCGATGGCGTGCTGCGTGTCGATCAGCTCAGTCGTCAGGTATTCAACGAGGGCGTGCAACGCATCGCGCTGGTGTCCGATGAGCCGGACAAATATCCAAGCCGTGAAGGGTTTGCCCCGATCACCAGTTTTCATCATCGCCGCGATCTGGACAGCGTGCAGCGCGAACTGCGTGAATTTAAGGGCGTTTCAGTAATCATTTATGACCAGACCTGTGCCACGGAGAAACGTCGTCGGCGCAAACGCGGCACGATGAAGGATCTGGAAAAACGTGCGCTGATAAACACCGCCGTCTGCGAAGGCTGTGGCGATTGTGGCGTCAAGTCCGGCTGTCTTTCAGTGCTGCCCAAAGAGACCGCCCAAGGCCGTAAACGCGAGATCGACCAGAACGCCTGTAACAAGGATTTCAGCTGCGTCGAAGGTTTCTGCCCAAGCTTCGTCACCGTACATGGCGGCAAGCTGCGCAAGCCAGCGCTGCCGAATCAGGTGCAGAGCTTCGTGACATTACCTGAGCCTCACCCGCAGAGTCTGGATAGACCGTTCAATATCCTGCTGTCCGGCGTGGGCGGTACGGGCGTGACCACCGTGGGTGCCATGCTGGGCTATGCGGCCAACATTGAAGGCAAAGGCTGTAGCGTGCTGGATCAGGCCGGCCTGGCGCAGAAGTTTGGTCCGGTTGTCAGTCACATCCGCATCGCTGCACGTCAGCAGGACTTGTTTGCGGTGCGCATTCCCGCCGGAGAGGCCAACCTGTTGCTCGGCTGCGACTTGCTGGTAGCGGCGGGGCCGGATGCTATCGCCAAGCTCAATTCGACCTTTTCTCATGCCGTGGTCAACAGCCAGCAAACGCCAACTGCGGAATTCACCCGTAATCCGGATGCGGTTTTTCCAGTCGAGGCGATGAAACAAACCATCAGGGACGCTGTGGGGGCTGAAAAAACTCACTTTATCGAAGCGACTGATCTGGCGATTCGTTTGCTCGGCGATACCATTGCCAGCAACCTGTTCATGCTGGGCTACGCGTTCCAGCTGGGCTTCATTCCGCTCAGTTCTGCAGCCATTGAAAAAGCCATCGCACTCAACGGCGTGGCGGTCGAGCTGAATCAACAGGCTTTCCTGTGGGGACGGCGAGCAGCCCATGATCTGGCGGCTGTGCAAGCCATCGCTCATCCTCAGGAGCAAATTGTCGAAGCGCCGCAGCCCGTTGACCTGGCGCAACGCATCAAAGCCAACGTCGCTGCGCTGACCGATTACCAGAACGCCGCCTACGCTGAACGCTATACGCGTCTGGTTGAAAATGTGCGGCAGAACGAGATGCGCTTGTTCCCGGGGCAGTTGGCGGTACTGACTGAAGCGGTGGCGTTCAATCTGTTCAAGGTGCTGGCGTACAAGGACGAGTACGAAGTCGCGCGTCTCTACAGCAACGGCGATTTTACCCGTCAATTACAGACGCAGTTTGAAGGTGATTACCGGCTGGAGTTTCACTTGGCGCCGTCATGGTTGGCCAAGCGTGACAAGCTGACGGGAGAACCTCGTAAACGCAGTTTCGGACCCTGGATGCTCAAGGCGTTTGGCGGGCTGGCGAAGTTTAAATTCTTGCGGGGTACGGCGTTCGATCCATTCGGGCGCAGCCTTGAGCGTCAGCAGGAGCGAGAGTTGATCGAGGCGTATATCAGCGACGTCGAGCTGATCCTGCTCAACCTCAATGCCATGAATCGCCACACTGCACTGGAATTGGCGCGTTTGCCGGAGAAGATTCGCGGCTACGGGCACATCAAGGAACGCGCCATGAAGGCTGCGGGGCTACATGCCGAGCGGGTACGGCATAGTCTGTTGACGGGAGAAGTGGCGGCGCCGAAGTTGTTTGAGGTGGTGGCTTGAGATTTTAATGAGTCCGGCTACAGGATTACTGTGGCGGGCAGCACTGCTTTGACAGGGGATAGCTTTTCCTGTGGAAGCCGGGCTTGCCCGCGATGCAGACGCCGCAGTGTTGCAGGTTGACCGAGTTGTTCTTATCGCGGGCAAGCCCAGCTCCCACAGAGTTATGGGCTGGCCGCGCGATAGCGTCCTCTGACGTAAGCCGTCGCGGGCTAGCGTTGCTGGGCAGGCGATCACTTTCTCCTGTGGGAGCCGGGCTTGCCCGCGATGCAGACCCTGCGGTGTTGCAGGTGAACCGAGTTGTCCTTATCGCGGGCAAGCCCAGCTGATACAGGTTCTCGAAGGACCGGCTTCAGCCTGGAGGACGGTCTTCCGGCATCGTCACTCAGCCAGCACTTCAATTGCCACTAAGACCACTCCCTCGTTGACCATCTCTCCTTCGCTGCAATGCACGCCAGTAACGACTCCGGCCTTGTCAGCGCGGATGCTGTGTTCCATTTTCATGGCTTCCAGCACCACCAGTAGCGTACCCGCTTCAACGTTCTGGCCGGCTTCGACCAGAACCCGCACGATGCTGCCATTCATGGGCGCGGTCAGTCCGCCTTGAGGGGCGTGGCTGGCGTCTGCTGCTGTGATGGGATTGAAGCGTTTGACAGCATGCAGGTTACCTGCCCATTTCAGGAACAGGGTGTCGTCGCGACGCAGCGCCAGGTGTTGCTGACGCACGCCGTTTCGCTCAATCAATAACTGATCGCCAATCAATTGAAATGACGCTGCGCTGTCATCGTACAGTTTGATGATTTGCTCCCGATCATCGCAGGCCAGGTGCAGATCTACTTCACTTGCCATGCCAAAGCGCAGGCCCTTCATTGACGACCAGGGTGAGTGGGCATCGTCCTGACGCACGCGAGCAGGCTCGGTCTGACTGAACGCAGCAGCGGCCGCTTGCCAGAACTCTTCCGACAATGGAGTAGGCGGCGGCAACAGTTGCGCCTGATGGCGCGGAATGAAGTCAGTGTCCAGTTCGGCAGCAGCAAATGCCGGGTGGCAGATGATGCGTCGCAGAAACGGCAGGTTGGTTTTGACCCCACCCACAACGAACTCATCGAGCATCGCCAGGAGACGCAAACGGGCTTGCTCGCGGTCTTCCCCCCAGGCAATCAGCTTGCCGAGCATGGGATCGTAAAACGGTGAGATGCTGTCGCCCTGCGCCACGCCACTGTCGACCCTGCGCCCTGCGCCCTGCGAGCTTTCGCGATAAAGCGCCAGCGTCCCGGTAGCGGGCAGGAATTCATTGTCTGGATCTTCAGCGTACAACCGCACTTCGATGGCGTGGCCCATCAAAGGCACTTGCTCCTGAGTCATCGGCAGCGCTTGGCCCTGTGCGACTCGCAATTGCCATTCCACAAGGTCCAGACCGGTAATGGCTTCGGTCACAGGATGTTCAACCTGCAAGCGGGTGTTCATCTCCATAAAGAAAAACTCGCCTCGGGCATCGAGCAGAAACTCCACAGTTCCCGCGCCGACATAACCAATGCTCTGCGCCGCTTTAACCGCAGCTTCGCCCATGGCCTTGCGTAACTGCGGACTCAGGCCCGGCGCGGGCGCTTCCTCGACGACTTTCTGATGACGACGCTGGATCGAGCAGTCGCGTTCGTTGAGGTACAGGCAATGACCGTGCTGATCAGCAAACACCTGAATCTCCACATGGCGAGGTTTGAACAGGTATTTCTCGACCAGCATGCGCGAGTCGCCAAACGATGACGCTGATTCGCGTTGCGCCGAGGCAAGTGCGTCGGCCAGATCTTCGACACGCTCGACAACCTTCATGCCTTTGCCACCGCCGCCCGCAGTAGCCTTGAGCAGTACCGGGTAACCAATCTGCTCGGCTGCCTCGCGAAAGGTCGCCAGATCCTGCGCCTCGCCGTGGTAACCCGGTACCAGCGGCACACCAGCTTGTTCCATCAACGATTTGGCCGCGGACTTGCTGCCCATGGCGTCTATGGCGGAGGCGGGCGGGCCGAGGAAGATCAGGCCGGCGCTTTCAACGGCGCGAGCAAATTCGGCATTTTCGGAGAGGAAACCGTAACCGGGGTGAATCGCCTGAGCGCCACTGGCGAGGGCTGCGGCGATTAGTCTGGATATCTGCAGGTAGCTGTCGGCAGCTTTGCTGCCCCCCAGGTTGACCTTAATGTCTGCTTCCCGAGTGTGGCGGGCGTGTCTGTCTGTTTCGCTGTGAACAGCGACGGTGGTCAGCCCCAGGTTTTTCGCGGTGCGCATGATGCGGCAGGCAATTTCGCCACGGTTGGCAATCAATACAGTCGTTAGAGGGGAAGCGCTCATGGGCGTGGCTCCTTGGGCTGCTCGGTCTGCCAGGCGGGTGGACGCTTGTCCAGAAAGGCGCGCAGACCTTCCTGACCTTCAGGGCTGGTGCGAATCCGGGCGATAGCGTTTTCGCAATAGCGACGCAGGGCCGGCGTCAGTGCACCATTGCCCACTTCGCGCAGCAAGTCTTTGCTGGCTCGCATGGCCTGGGGGCTGTTCAGCAGCAGATTGCCGGTCCAGGTCTCCACTTGTTGCTCAAGTTCCTGCGGCGGATAACACTCGGCAATGAGGTCGATTTCCCGGGCACGCACACCGTCAAAGCGTTCGGCGGTCAGTGCATAGCGGCGGGCTGCGCGTTCGCCGATGGCCTGAACCACGAATGGACTGATCACCGCCGGTGCCAGGCCGATGCGCACTTCGGACAGACAAAACTGAGCGTTTGTGGCGCCAATGGCCATGTCGCAGCAACTGATCAGACCCAGCGCGCCGCCGAATGCTGCACCCTGTACTACCGCCAATGTCGGGATCTTCAGTTTGGCGAGGTTGTACATCAACTCGGCCAGTTCGCGGGCATCATCCAGGTTGGTGTTGTAGTCCAGATCGGCTGCCTGCTGCATCCAGGCCAGGTCCGCCCCCGCGCTAAAGTGCTTGCCGCGGCCGCGTATAAGGAGGAAGCGCAGGCTGGCATCAGCCTGAACTGCATCCAGCGCGAGGATCAGCTCGCGGATCATTTGCGCGTTGAACGCGTTGTTTTTCTCAGGCCGATTCAGCCAGAGCGTGGCGTAGCCTTGGGGATCTCGCAGCAGTTCGACGGTTTGAAAGTCAGTCATGAGGGTTTCCTGATCACATGCGGAACAGACCGAAGGTCGTTGGTTCGATAGGCGCATTCAGCGAGGCGGAGAGGGCGAGACCGAGGATGTCCCGGGTTTGTGCTGGATCGATCACGCCGTCATCCCATAGCCGGGCGCTGGAGTAATACGGATGCCCTTGATGTTCGTACTGGTCGAGGATCGGCTGTTTGATGGCCGCTTCCTGGCTGGCACTGAACGGTTCGCCGCTGCGCTCGGCCTGTTCGCGTTTGACCTGAACCAGCACGCCCGCCGCCTGCTCGCCACCCATGACGCCGATCCGCGCGTTGGGCCACATCCACAGGAAGCGGGGGTCGTATGCGCGTCCACACATCCCGTAATTACCCGCACCAAAGCTGCCGCCAATGATCACGGTGAATTTCGGGACTTTGGCGCAGGCCACCGCTGTCACGAGCTTTGCACCGTGCTTGGCGATGCCGCCGGCCTCGTATTTCTGTCCGACCATGAAGCCGGTGATGTTCTGCAGAAACAGCAACGGAATCCCGCGCTGGCAGGCCAGTTCGATGAAGTGCGCGCCTTTCTGTGCCGCTTCTGCGAACAGGATGCCGTTATTGGCGAGGATCGCGACGGGATAGCCATGCAGTCTTGCAAAGCCGCACACCAGGGTGGTGCCAAACAGCGCTTTGAACTCGTCGAACACCGAGCTATCTACCAGACGGGCAATGACTTCACGGACATCAAAAGGTTGTTTGGCATCAGCGGGGATGACGCCATACAGCTCGTCAGCGGCGTACAGCGGAGCAATGGGGGCTGCGTTATTCAAAGTGCCGAGTTTGTGCCAGTTAAGGTTGGCGATGCTGCGGCGTGCCAGCTCCAGTGCGTGTTCGTCGTTTTCGGCGTAATGGTCTGCAACCCCCGAGGTGCGGCAATGCACGTCTGCACCTCCCAGGTCTTCAGCGCTGACGACTTCGCCTGTCGCTGCCTTGACCAAAGGAGGCCCGGCGAGAAAGATGGTTGCCTGTTGGCGAACCATGATCGCTTCGTCGGCCATGGCGGGTACATAAGCGCCACCGGCGGTGCAGGAGCCCATTACGACGGCGATCTGCGGGATTCCTAGCGCGCTCATGTTGGCCTGATTGAAGAAGATCCGCCCGAAGTGCTCGCGATCCGGAAACACCTCATCCTGTCGCGGCAGATTGGCACCGCCTGAGTCGACCAGGTAAATGCACGGCAGGCGATTCTGCTGGGCGATGGTCTGAGCCCGCAGGTGCTTTTTGACCGTGAGGGGGTAATACGAGCCGCCTTTGACCGTGGCGTCGTTGGCGATAATCATGCATTCCACGCCTTCGACGCGGCCGATCCCGGCGATCACTCCGGCAGCGGGCACGTCTTCGTCATAAACGTGCAGCGCGGCCAGTTGAGCGATTTCAAGAAATGGCGATCCGCTGTCTAGCAGGCGATTTATCCGGTCTCTAGGCAGTAATTTGCCTCGAGAGGTATGGCGTTCCTGAGCTTTTGGCCCGCCACCTTGCTGGATTTTGGCGAGCAGGTTACGCAGTGCGTTGACCTGTTCCAGCAAGGTAGCGCTGTTGGTGGCGAATTCGGTGGAGCGGGTGTTGATGCGGGTCTGGAGGATGGTCATGGCTACTCCGGGTTTTTTTGCGCGCTATAAAAGATTCCGCGGTACGTCTGCCACTTTCGTCTCCTGCATCGCGGGCAAGCCTCGCTCCTATCAAACAAAATATAACTATCTGATTTGGAATGCTTTTTACTGTAGGAGTGAGCTTGCTCGCGATAGCTC
>NZ_JAWHNU010000073.1:0-26992 GCF_032582135.1 Pseudomonas syringae group sp. J309-1
GATCTGCCCGGTGGAGCCGAATGACGCCACCAGCTTATGTCCGGTGTCAGCCTCGAAATCCTTGGCGATGGCCTGAATCGGCGCTGTGAAGTTTGCGGCAACCGCGACCTGGACTTCGTCAGCGAAGGCGGAGCCCATCGCCAGTGCGGCAATGACACCCGTCAGGGATTTGAAGGCGAGGCTTTTGTGAAACGTGCGCATTGAACAGCTCCATGGCGTAGTCGGTATCCGAACGACCTCAATGTCGGGCGTTCGCTATATAACGGAATATATAGCGAGGTCAGGACCCATGGAAGCTAAGTTTATGAACGATTGAGTTTTTCCAGCGCCTGATTGGCAATCGTGCGGGTCAGATCTTCCGCACCTTGT
This sequence comes from Pseudomonas syringae group sp. J309-1, assembly GCF_032582135.1. Taxonomy (NCBI): domain Bacteria; kingdom Pseudomonadati; phylum Pseudomonadota; class Gammaproteobacteria; order Pseudomonadales; family Pseudomonadaceae; genus Pseudomonas; species Pseudomonas syringae group sp. J309-1. Next base: position 370 of record NZ_JAWHNU010000073.1, read on the forward strand.
GCATGCTTGATCCCGACCGCCTGGCCAGCCCAGAGGTTCATGAAATCGCCATTGCCCTGCGGTTCGGCAATCGCTCGCAACGGCATCAGGGCGCCTCCGGCCAGAGGAAAGGCCGGTGCCAAAGAGCTTATCGGGCCCAGTTCCGACATGATCCGATTGACAATGCCTCGGGCCGGGCGGCCGGTAAAAATATTGGTCAGTGCGGTCTGGCTTTCGTCAGCGGTCCGCAGCGCCTGATAGTGAGGCTTGCTGACTTTGGCCTCCGCGCAGAACAGGTAGGCCGTGCCGACCTGTACTGCTGATGCGCCCAACATGAAGGCGGCTGCGACTCCACGGCCGTCAGCGATTCCCCCGGCGGCAATCACCGGCACGCTGACCGCGTCGACGATCTGCGGTACCAGGGCCATGGTCCCGACCTGTGTGTCTAATCCAGTGCTGAGGAACATCCCGCGATGCCCGCCAGCCTCGTAGCCCATGGCAATGATCGCGTCGCAGCCTTGGGTCTCCAGCCAGACGGCTTCTGCGACAGTGGTGGCGCACGCAATGACCTTGGCTCCGGTGGCCTTGACCCGTAAAAGCAAGGCGGTTTCGGGCAGGCCGAAGTGAAAACTGACCACTTCAGGTTTCAATGCTTCGACCAGCTCACAACTGACAGCATCAAAAGGCGCTCGGCTGGAGACAGGTGTCGGTGCGTCATAATCTGCGCCGAGCTCCTGGTAGTAAGGCTGCAGCGCTTCCTTCCAGCTTACGTGGCTTTGCGGGTCATCCTGCGGTGGCTGGTGGCAGAAGAAATTGAGGTTCAGCGGGGCAGTGCTGTGCTGACGGATGAGGGCCACTTCATCGCGAATCTGCTGCGGTCCCAGCATCGCACAGGGAAGGGAGGCCAGGCCGCCCGCGTTGCCTACCGCGATGGCCAGCGCCGAACCGCCAGCACCCGCCATGGGCCCTAGAAGAATCGGCAGTTGAATGCCAAACAGGTCGAGGATACGGGTATCAGGCCAGGCGCTCATAGACGGCTCCATGCGATGTGGTTGAAGGGCTTTTTGAATGGCTGTTCGAGGCGCTATTGAGCGTCGGCGCGGGGCGTTTGGCAACCACCGGGGTAAGCGCATTGACATAAATGACGATCGGTCTAATATTGCGCCTCATGAATGCACCTGAATTGAAACGCCGCCCAGGCCGCCCGCCCAAGGTCGACCGAGAGAACTTCGAGACCCGTGAAGCGCTGATTCGCTGTGGCACTGAAGTGCTGACCGAACAGGGCTTCACTGCTACTGGCATCGACTACATCCTCAAGCGGGTTGGCGTGCCCAAGGGCTCTTTCTATCACTACTTCCCCAGCAAAGAAGCCTTCGGCCATGCGGTGCTGAATCACTACGCCGGTTACTTCTCGCAGAGACTTGATCGCTGGCTGCTGGATGAAACCCTGACTCCGCTTGAGCGTCTGGTCGGCTTTGTGCAAAACGCCAAGACCGGCATGGCCCGCCATGAATATCGCCGCGGCTGTCTGGTGGGCAACCTGGGGCAGGAAGTCTGTCTGTTGCCGCAAGGCTTCCGGGAAATCCTGGAAGGCATCTTTCTCGACTGGCAAGCGCGCTTGAGTGCCTGTTTCCGTGCTGCTCAAGCCCATGGCGAACTGGCTCGCGGTGCTGACTGCGACGAGCTGGCGGCGTTCTTCTGGATTGGTTGGGAAGGCGCGGTGTTGCGGGCGCGTCTGGTTGCCAGCGATGCGCCACTCAACACCTTCATCACGGGGTTTCTGCGCGGGCTACCGCAATGAACCTTTTTGGCTATTAAAAGACGATCGGTCTAAATTGGAGGCACCCATGTTCAAAGGCATCCTCATCGAAAAAGACGACAACGGCTATCGTTCAAGGCTGGCTGAGTTGAGCGAGGATTCGCTGCCCGAAGGCGACGTGACCGTGGACGTCGCCTACAGCACGCTCAATTACAAAGACGGGTTGGCAATAACCGGTGATGGGCCAATTGTGCGCAGTTTTCCGATGGTGCCGGGTGTCGATCTGGCTGGCACCGTCACTGCCAGCAGTGATCCTGATTTTGCAGTGGGCGACCAGGTGGTGCTAAACGGCTGGGGAGTCGGTGAAGGGCATTGGGGCGGGCTGGCGCAGAAAGCCCGCTTGCAGGGCAAATGGCTGATCAAACTGCCCGACACGTTCAGTGCTGCACAAGCCATGGCCATCGGCACCGCCGGTTACACGGCAATGCTCGCAGTGATGGCGTTGGAGAGTAATGGCGTAACCCCTGACAAGGGTGATGTGCTGGTCACCGGGGCCAACGGCGGCGTGGGCAGCTTTGCCGTGGCGATCCTGTCCCGGCTGGGGTATCGGGTGGTGGCATCCACCGGGCGTTTGAATGAAACCGCTTACCTTGAACAACTGGGCGCGGCTGAGATTATTGATCGTAATACCCTGTCCGAGCCGGGTCGTCCGTTGAGCAAGGAACGCTGGGCGGGCGCCATTGATTCGATCGGCAGCCACACCCTTGCCAATATCTGCGCCGCCACGCGCTATCGCGGCACCGTTGCTGCGTGCGGACTGGCCCAGGGCATGGAGTTTCCAGCGTCTGTGGCGCCATTCATTCTGCGCGGTATTATCCTCGCGGGCATCGACAGCGTCACCAGGCCCCGCGCTGACCGGATCGCCGCGTGGGAGAGGCTGGCGACCGACCTGGATCTATCGTTGTTGTCACTGATCAGCCGTGAAATCGGCTTGAGCGAGGTGATCAACATTGCGCCGAAGTTACTGGCGGGTGAGGTCAGGGGCAGGGTGGTGGTGGATGTGAATCGGTAGGGGGCATGCTGACACAGCGCTGTCGTTCAGCAAATATGATCCCCTGTAGGAGTGAGCTTGCTCGCGATAGCGTCAGGCCAGGCGGTAATTTCTCAACGGGTCTACCGCTATCGCGAGCAAGCTCACTCCTACAGGGGCCGGTGTTTGGAGCGCAATAGCGGTGTCCTGCGGATCACTGGCTTTCTTTGAACGACAGCGCAGCACCAGGTTCTTGTGCCAGTTCAATCTCCCGATCCAGCAACTGCTGCTTGCGCTCAACGCCCCACCGATACCCTGAAAGACCGCCGTCGCTGCGCACCACTCGATGGCAGGGAATGGCCACTGCCAGTTGGTTGGCACCGCAGGCCATAGCCACTGCACGGAAGGATTTCGGGGCGCCGATGCGCTGAGCGATTTGCGCATAACTGGCGGTGCTGCCAGGCGGAATGTCTTTGAGCGCCAGCCACACCCGCTGTTGAAACGCCGTGCCCCGCATGTCCAGCGGAAGGTCCAGACCCAGGTTCGGCGATTCGATAAAGCCCACCACGTTGGCGATCATCTGCTCGAAGTCATCGTCAGCACCGACCAGGGTCGCCTGGCGAAACTGATCCTGAAAGTCCCGCACTAAAACTTCCGGATCATCGCCAAGCAGAATGGCGCAAACGCCGCGCTGACTTTGAGCCACCAGAATCGAGCCTAATGAGCACTCACCGATGGCGAAGCGAATCTCTGTGTCGTTACCGCCCTGACGATACTGGGCCGGTTTCATGCCGAGCAGCGCATCCGATGCAGCGTAAAAACGGCTGCTGGAGTTGAAACCTGCATCGTACAGCGCGTCGGTGATCGAGCCGCCCGAGGTCAGTTGCTGGCGTATCCTTTTTGCTCGATGCGCATCGGCATAAGCCTTGGGTGTCAGGCCGGTGACGGTTTTAAAAACCCTGTGGAAGTGGTACGGGCTTAGCCCCGCATCCTGCGCCAGCGACTTGAGGCTGGGGGCCGACTCAGCCTGTTCAATGCAGCGACAGGCACTGGCCACAAGGGCAGCATGCTGTTGAGCAACGTGGCTTTGGTCAGCGGCGATGCGTTTGCTGGGCCGATAACCGGCCGCTTCCGCCTGCTCCGGGTTATCAAAAAACACCACATTGTCCGGGTTGGGCAGTCGCGACAGGCTGCTCGGGCGGCAATACACGCCGGTTGTCCGCACGCCATAGACAAACTGCCCGTCAGCCGACGCATCCCGGGCCAGCACTGAGAGCCAGCGCGGATCATTTTCAGTGGCCGAAGAGGACGATCTGTTGCGAGTCATGAGCCGATACCTTGCACCGATACAATGAGTTCCAGCTTATGCAGTGGCCGAAGAGGCTGCACTCCGAGTCTTGCGGTCAAACTCGACCTATTCGGCAAGCATTGGCGGCAATGTACCCAGCAGTGATACCGCCGCCAGGGCAGCCATGCCAAACAGGCATTCGATCACGATGCTGACTCGCACGATGTCGAGGCGTAAGACGTGGCGACTGAGCATCAACCTGTTGAACAGGGCCAGCGCCAACATGCACAACACCATGCTCACTTTGACGGCGAGCACCAGACCGAAGCCGGAAAAAGCCGGTGCAGGCCATGGTGCGCCACTCATGACGCGGACGTTGATCAGTCCTGTCACGATGATCAGCGCCACCATGAAGTATCCAAACCCGCCAAAACGCAGCAGGACGGCCCGCATATCAATTTCCGCGTCGCGGCCCTGCACCAATAGCAACATCAGCAACAGGCAAAGGCCACCCAGCCATGCGCCGACCGAGAGCAGGTGAACGAACTGATTAAGGATCAACATCCCGCCATAGACGCCGTCGAACATCGCCACATGCCCAACAGGGGCCAACGTAGCCAGAAGCAGGGTTGTGAGTAGCAGGCGCAGTATGGGAGACGGGCTACCCGGCTTGAGCAGCAGCGCCAGCAACACCAGATTCAGACCCATATGCCAGGCCCAGAACTTGCCGAATGATGTGTGGCTCAGCACCAGCAGCAGGGTCTGTGGGTCAACGCTCTGCGCCCAACTGCCTGCCATGCTCGCGGCGGTCAGCATCAACCAGGCAATGGCGCTGATCAGTGCTGACCCGGCAAGCCAGCGCATCACCCGATTGGGCAGCAGATGTTTACCGCGCGCGAGTCGTGAGCGCAGCAACAGGTTGTGGGACAGGTACATTCCAAACAGCGTCAACAGCACCCAGAAGTGCACAAAACGACACAGGATGAGTGCGGTCTGCATGGATCAGGGGCTGACAGTAAAACTGTAGCTGCCTTCGCTTTTGTGGGTATCAACCGAGACGGCGTGCCATTCAACCTTGTAGTCGCCCGCAGCCAAAGGTGCTGCGGGTGTCACGATCAGGGTTTTCTTGTCCGCCGGGTCGGTTGCGATAGCCGGAACCGGTTCAACCATGTTTTTTCCGCTTTTCGCGGTTGAAGTGATGGTGACCTTGGTGAATTTTTCTTCGACACCTTCCGAGAATTGCAGGCGCAGCTCTTTAGGGCTGGTGACAGTGCTTTTAGCCGCGGGCAGTTGACTCTCAAGATGCGCGTGAGCGGAAGCGTTTGCAGCCACGGTCAGGGACGCGAGAACGGTAAAGGTCGTGAGGATGTGCTTGAAGCGTTGGGCAGACATCAAAAATTACCTGTATGCGGAAGCTGAATGTGCGCTTTGAATCGGCAGTCGAGGGGCTAATAGACCAGAAACTGCCGTGCGACTCCAGTGCTGAGCACCACATCAGGGCAAAATCCAAAAAAAAACCACCGCACAAAAAGTGAGGTGGCTGAAAGTCTTAACCAAAGGAGTGATGAAGCGGGAGCATCAATCTGGCGCTTTCTGATGCGGAGTCAGAAAGCGATTGAAACATGTTCTTCATCGCCGCCAACACTAACACCGGCCGGAAGATTTGGACTATTACGAAAGTTGATAGTGACTATTATCGGTTTTGCATGATGGCTCTTCGGTGAGGTTTATTGCAGTTCTGATCATTGAAGAAAATCTCTACAACAAGATTCTTTCATGTCAATAGTACTGATGCTCAGTATATTTCATAGTGTTTCTAACTAAGTAGATTAGCTCCACATAAAAATCGCATGTTCCCAATCCTCATATGTCCCGAATTTGTCTGAGACCTGTAGGAGCGCACGAGCCCCGCGAGGCCGCGATGGCGGTGTATCAGAAAGAACGCCATCGCGCCTCGCGGGGCTCGTGAGCGCCTACAGAAAATCATTCTGATAGTTGCATTGTTTGATAAAAGCTAACCCATGTAGATAACGATAAAAACCTCGCTCGAAGCGCGACCCTGCCGCCCTGAAAATCTAAAAATTCGATACGCAGCTGTTGTTATATCAATGGATCCGATAGCCACTTTTCGTCGTCGATAGCATGCTCCTGGCCATCAATTAGCCACGGAGGCTGAACATGCAGAAGTTCGAAATACTTCGACAAACCCGCTTCGATAATCTCGTCCATGAGTACGGCCTGGATGGCAGTCGTTTACTGCCATGGGAGGGCTATCCCATGCCGTTCGCCGGGGGCTGGTGCGTGGTCCGGCCCGGAACAAGTAGCGAAGCGCATACCCAGATCGATCAGGAAATCTTCATCGCCATCAAAGGCCGGTCGCGACTGATCGTGGGCGAGCGTGAGCTGGAGTTCGGCGTGGGCGATATCGCGGCCATTCCGAAACACACCAATCACTACATCATTAATGACTCGCAAGAGGACTTTCACTTCTACGTGGTCTGGTGGGACATGAACACCGTCAATGACTTCGTCGCTCAGCACAACGAAACCACGGGGTGCCTGAATGACTAGGTTCGTTGTCACCATCACGCCGCCGACACCCAATGGGGACCTGCACATCGGGCACATCGCCGGGCCTTTTCTCGGGGCGGATGTGTTCACCCGGGTCCAGCGCCAAAAGGGTCACGATTGCGTACTGGTTTCCTACTCCGACGATTACCAGTCGTACATGCTGCGCAAAGGGCTGGAGCAGGGCGTGGATCCGGTGGAACTGGCCGGCCGCAATTCCGACCGGATTGAAGCGTCGCTGGCGGCGATCAATATCAGACCCGACAACTGGATGCGGCCCCACGGTAACGCGTTCTTCGCTGATGCGGTGCGAGAGGTTTTTGACAAGGCCCGTGAGGCGGGTGTTATCGAATTTCGTGACTCCAGCGAAGCGTACTGCCCGGATTGTGACGTCTGGGGCTATGAAGCATTCGCTCGTGGTATGTGTAACTACTGCGGTGCCGAGTCCGATGCCAGCCAGTGTGAAAACTGCGCTCAGGCTCCCGACTCCGAACTGATGACCGAACTGCGTTGCAAGCTGTGCAGTGAGCCTGTTCAGTGGCGCAACAGCCATCGGGCATTCCTCAAGCTGGCGCAGTTCAAACCCGCGTTACGCGACAGCCTGCTCAATCGCAAATGGCGCAAACCGCTGGACAGCTGGCTGCCCGAGACGCTCGAACATCTGCACGACTGGGGCGTGACACGACCCGGCGACGCGGGGCTGGATCTGGCCGAAGGTGATTCGTGCCGGGTACACACCTGGTTCATGGGGCTGGCCGGTTACATGGCCGCGTTCCGCGAACATGCCGCTCAGACAGGCGAACCTCAACTGTTCCAGCAGTACTGGCAATCGGGGCAGGGCACGCTGGTGCATTTTCTCGGTTTCGACTGTGTGTTCAGCCACGCGGTGGTCTACCCGGCGCTTTTGTCGGTGCTGGACGATCTGCAAATCCGCCAACATTTCATGCCCAACCAGTTCCTCAAGCTTGATGGCCTGAATCTATCCACCAGCCGCAACCATGCGATCTGGGTAGCCGATCTGGCACGGCAGGCCTGTGCCGACAGCGCCCGGCTGTATCTGGCGAGCATTGCGCCGGAGGAATGCGAAGGCGATTTCCGTCTGCAGCATTTCCTGCTCTGGCGCGAAGCTCTGTTTGGCGATTTTTTCCCTGCTTTGCTTGAGACAGGTGCGCAGCAACGCGGCAGTTGGTGGAGCGGCATGTGTGGACCTGACGCCGGATTGCTCGAAGCGCTGCGGCTGCAATGGATCAAGGCCACCCAGCCGGAACAGTTCTCCATGAAAACCATGGCGAGCGTGCTCCTCGACGTTATTGCCATCGCCCGTATCCGTCTGGGCGAAGGGCGCCCGGTCAGCCACTTCGCGGCGTTCATCGCGGTCACCGGTGAGGCGCTGATCCCCGACACCGCAGCACGCATCGTCGAGTCATTCGAGCTGCCACTGGACAGGGTCAGCGCAACGATTCTCACCGGCTCGGCCGCTGAATACTGCATTTGAACGGACGCACACCTCATGTTGATGGACTATGACGTCGCAGTAATCGGCGCGGGCATTGTCGGCGCCAGTATTGCGGCCCGGCTAAGCACCGCCGGGCTGGCTGTGGCCTTGATCGATAAGGGCGCCGCAGGCGCTGGCGGAGCGAGTGCGCTTTCCGGCGGACTGGTGCGGCTGTATGACCCTGATCCACTGTTGATGGACCTGGCTGCGTTTTCCATCGACCTGATGGACGACGGTATTTTCGCCAACACATACGCCCGGGCCTTGCGGCGCAGCGGCGCCATTTACCGCGCTGCGCCTGAGCAAATGGACAACCTTTGCCGAGCCATCGAGCAGCATGCCAGCCCTCGTTATCCCATGCGCCTGATTGCCAGTCGCGAACTGGACGGCGTGCAGTTTCCACATTGCCCGGATCAGGCCCGGGTCAATCTGTACGAGCCGCATGCCTGCATCGGCAATGTACGGCTGGCGACGCAACTACTGGCAGATGTCGTGCGGCGCAATGGCCTGTTGCTGGAGCATTGCGAAGTACGCGCCATTGATTGCAAATCAACTCACGAGGTCCAGATACGGCTGGACGAAAGCACTCTGCGCTGCCGTGCGGTCGTGGTGGCGGCCGGTGGCTGGAGTCGGCAATGGGTACCGGGTCTGCAACTTGAAACCCGCTCCATTCCGCTGGCCCGGGTGCTGACCGACACAGAATGCCGCATGCCGCTGATTGATGCAGTCAGCCAGAGTTACCTGATCCCTCTGACCCGTCAGGTGGTGCAGACCGGCTGTGGCTTTCGCGACACGCAGCAATCCCCGGATGATCTGCCACCCACCGACCTGCGCAATCGGCAAAACGCTGTTGAGCGGGTGCGCCAGCTCACCGGCTGCATGCATCCTGAGGTGCTTGACGTGCTGCCGGGGTTTGACAGCTACAGCCCTGACGGTCGCCCGCTGCTGGGCTTTGTCGGGGAAGACAGTCCGGTGTTCCTTGCCAGTGGCATGTCCGGCCTGGGCTTCAAGTTCGCTCCGGGCATCGCTCAGATAGCTTTTGAGCAGATGCAAAGCCGCCTGCTGGGTCAGGAAGCCAGCGCCGGCTGGTCGGCACTTTGCTCGAGGCGTGCCATGCAACATGCAGACGTTGTCGCTGGAGTGCAGCCATGACGATGCTCAAAGTCGGCGTGTCGGCCTTGTTTAATCCTGCGGACACCCCCCACGCCAGAACTTTTCTACGGGCGATGTGCGTAGCGCGAAACTTCATACCTGCGCTGGCTCAGGTGCAGTGGCATTTTCTTGATGACGGCGCTAATCGTGTGCGTGCCGAGCAGGTCGCGGAGCAGATGGTGGCCGCCGGCGTCGATCTGATGATCGGCCATTTTTCATCCGACGCGGCGGTCAGCGCGGCACCTGTTTATCGGCAATCGGGCATCCCGCTGCTGACCCCGGCGGCGACCATCGATTGCCTGACGCAAGACCATCACAACGTGTTCCGTTTTTGTCCGTCGGACCGGCAATTGACCAGGGATCTGCTCGGCTGGATCGCGGTTAAAGGCTGGCAAACCTTGCACATCAGCGCCGACCACAGCGCTCACGGACAAGCCCTTGCCAAGGGTATTGCCCGGGCCGCGCGGGATTACGGCATACACAAGACCGACGAGCGCGAGCAGGCGCAGGTGGAAGTGTTTGCCGGACGCCTGCGCAGCAGTCGCGAGCACTGGCAGCGACGTCGCGCCCAGGGCAGTCAGCGGCCGCTGATCCTGACCGATGACGCCGCTTCGCCCTATCTGGGCAACGCCGCTGCGGACGATTGCAACACCTGGGTAATCGGCTTCGGCAATGCCGAAACCAAAGCGCAGCCATGTCCAGGCACCTTGCAATACACGGCGCTGTTCGGAACAGCCGCTGAAACTGCGCCTGAAACCTACTACCGGGAAAGCCTGCTGCTGTTCCACGTGCTGGGCGCATTGACCAGCCGCAATTCGCGTCGAGCCGAGCTGCTTCATGCGCTCAATCACACCACCTTCAACACGCCGATGGGCGAGGTCAGTTTCGACCAGGGTGAGCGCCGGGGCGCATTTAACACCCTCTGGCGGGTTGGCCCTCAAGGGCTGCAGCCCATTTCCGAATAGCAACGCCTTTCAACACTATGGATGGGACGCAAATGAGTGCATCAACAGCAGGGGGCGTTCACGCAGACGCCGTGTGTATTGGCTTCGGCCCGGCAGGCATCGCGCTGTCGTGTGTCTTCGAAGACGCACGCGATGCGGGTTCGCCGCTCGGTGAGCTTTCCGTACGTTTTCTTGAAGCCGCCCATGACACACAATGGCATCGCGAACTGCTGCTCAGCGGCACCGACATCAATCATCACGTGTTCCGTGATCTGGTCACGCCGCGCAATCCGCGCAGCCGCTTTTCGTTTGCCATGTACCTCAAGGATAAGGGCCGCCTGTTCGATTTCGGCCTGCTAGGTCGCCCGGCCAGCCGCCATGAATGGTCGGATTACCTGCGCTGGGTCTCGGCCCAGGTGGATGGTCAAACGCAGTTCAACGCGCCAGTCAGCGAAATCCTGCCGGTGATGGAGGAGGGACGCCTGAGCGCTGTGCGCGTCGAGACGCCGAATGGCCGTGTCGAAACCCGCAATATCGTGCTGTCCAGCGGCAGCGCGCCTTCTATCCCTGAACTATTTCAGGGTCTGCTCGGCCCGACGCTGTTCCACACCTCGCAATTTCTGACCCGCTTGCAGGCGTTCGGTGACTCATTGCCCAAACGCTGGCTGGTAGTCGGCTCCGGCCAGAGCGCCAGTGAGTCGGTACTCGAGCTGATCGCCCGTGAGCGCAACCTTCTTGTGCATTCGGCCCATCGTTCTGCGGGTTTCAAACTGACCCAGCTCGGGCAGTTCCCCAACCGGGTTTTCGCGCCGGATCACGTGGATTACTTCCACAGCCTGGACCCTGCCGCCCGCCAGCGTTTCCTGTGCTGGAGCCGTTCGACCAACTACGCCGGTATTGACCCGGACGAAAGCCAGAAGCTGTTCTCGTTGATCTACGAAGACGCCATCGCCGGCCGCCAACGCCTGCGTACCCATGGCTACAGCGAGATCCGCCAGGTGGAAAAAACCACTGATGGTTACCGGGTCACGCTGACAGACACCTTTAGCTTGCACAGTCAGGTGCTGGAGGTAGACGCCATCGTGCTGGGGACCGGTTATCAGCAACCTGTCATGCCGCCGCTGTTGAGCAATTTGCAGCCGTGGCTCAAAGCCGATGTGGATGGAGGACTGGTGATTGATCGCGATTACCGCGTCGCCACCCAGGGCCAGTGCGACGTGAACGTGTGGGTCAATGGACTCTCCGAACGCAGCCACGGTATCAGCGACAGTCAGTCGTTTTCGCTGATGGCATTGCGCGCCGAGCGTATCGCGCTGGGCCTCGAACGCGCCGTGCAGGCGCAAACCCTTGAACCGCTGCTGACGGAATGACGTGACCCTCATGTACAACAATATTTCCGAAATCGTTCACGACCAGACGTTTCTCAAAGTAGCGGGGATCGGGCCTGAGTTCTTTTTAAAAATGGAGTCGCTGAATCCTGCGGGCTCGATCAAGCTCAAGACGGCCGTCGGCCTGGTCGATGATTTGCAGAGCCGGGGCCAGATTAACGCGGACACCGTGCTGATCGAATCCTCGTCGGGCAATCTGGGGGTGGCGCTGGCGATGATCTGTGCCGAGCGCGGCATCAGGTTCACCTGCGTGGTCGATCCCAATAGCTCCAGTCACAACATCCGCCTGATGCAGACCTATGGGGCGGAGGTCATCCAGGTCGATGCGCTGGACGCCAACGGCGGATATCTCGGTACACGCATCGCGCTGATCCGCCAGAAAGTCGCGGCAGACCCGCGCTACGTGTGGCTCAACCAATACGAAAACGCTGCCAATCCCCGGGCTCATGCCCGAACGACTGCGCAGTCCATCGGCCGCCACTTCGGCCATGTGGATTACCTGTTTGTTGGCGCGGGGACCACCGGCACCCTGATGGGCTGCGTGCAGTATTTTCGGCGTCACCACCCTGCGACGACGATTGTGGCGGTGGACAGCGTGGGCTCGGTGACCTTTGATACGCCGCCCGGCAAGCGTTTCATTCCAGGCCTTGGTACCAGTCAGCGGCCGCCGATTTTCAATGCCGAAGGCATTCACTATCTGGAAATGGTCCCGGAAGAACGGACCATTGCCATGTGCCGTTTATTGGCGCGCAGTAAAGGTCTGCTGGTGGGCGGTTCCACTGCGACGGTCATCGCGGCGGTGCATGCCTGGCGTGAACGCATTGAACCGGGTTCGGTGGTCGTTGCGTTGTCGCCGGACTGGGGCGAGCGTTACCTCGACACCCTCTACGACGATCACTGGGTCGAGCAGCGGTTTGGCCGTCAGGTGTTGCAGATGACCCTGGATGACATGCCCATCGAGCCGTCCAGGACCACAGACTTGCACAGTGCACGTCTGAAGCAATCGGCCTTTCATGTGGTGGATGGCAAGACCGTTGCACGGATTCTTGCCGACGACCCGGTGGCTTGCATCGACGATGTCCAGCAGGCCTATCTGGAGCATCACGCGGGGCGCAGCATCAACCCCGACAGTTACTTTCTGCGCTTTCCCCACGCACCGGCTAATCGAATTATCGCCCTGCCTGCCAGCCTGTCCGGTGAGCAACCGGTCAGTGGCATCAAGTGGATCTCCAGTTTCCCCGGCAACATTGAGTCCGGTCTGCAACGTGCCTCAGCGGTATTGATCCTCAATGATGCGCGCAGCGGTTATGCCTACGCCTGCCTGGAAGCGTCGCGGATCAGCGCCATGCGCACTGCGGCTTCAGCGGTGCTGGCGGCGCGCTGGCTGAACAGGCAGCAGCGCAGGATCGGGCGCTTGGCGGTGGTAGGGGCCGGGTTCATTGCCCGAACCATTCTCGACATGTTCGTCAGCGATGGTTGGCAGATCGACGCGCTGGAGGTGTTCGACCTGCACAGTGATTCAGCCGCCGCACTTGTCGGTCACGCCACCGTGCAGCATGAGCTGACCTGCCAGGCGGTGGACCTCGATAGCGCGTTGCAGGCCGACGTCGTGGTGTTCGCCACCACTGCGCCGAGCCCTTATGCTATTGAGCAGCGCTTTCGGCCTGAGCAGATCCTGCTCAATATTTCCCTGCGGGATCTGGGGCCGGACATCATCGCTCAGGCCAATAACATCCTTGACGACGTTGAGCATTGCCTCAAAGCCCAGACTTCGCCGGATCTGGCCGTTCAGCGCTATCAACACCGCGCGTTCATCACCGGCACCCTGGCGCAACTGATGCTGGGCGAAGTGGAAGTCAGCCCGGACCGGCCGACGATTTTCTCGCCGTTTGGCCTCGGTGTACTCGATCTGGCGGTGGGCAAGCGGGTCTATGACCGCGCAGTGGAGCAGGGCGCGGCATTGCCGGTGCCGGAGTTTTTCTTCGAATCGAAGCGCTGGTGATGACCATGCCAATGTTCATCGACGCTCAACGCATTGCCATCATCGGCATGGGCTCTCGCGGCCTCAGCGTGCTGGAGCAGCTGATCGGTGCGGCCCGACGGGTTCCGCACACGCCGCTGATGATCGATCTGTTCGACCCACAGCTGCCCGGCAGCGGTCTGCATCTGCCGGAGCAGCCTGACTACCTGATGCTCAACACCATGGCGGGCCAGTTGTCCGGGTTTTCATCGGCGTACCCGGCCTGGGAGCCTGATGAAACGCCGGGCCTGACCTTTCTGCAATGGTGCATCGCCGAAGGACTGCGTCTGGATGAGCGCGGTCATGTAAGCCTCAGCGGGAGCGGGCGGGCCATCGAGTTTGCTGACTTTGTGCCGCGCAAGCTGCTCGGCCGTTACCTGCGCGACTGCTATCGGTATCTGCTGACGCTTTGCCCGGCGCATGTGCAGGTCAAACATCGTCGCGACCGTGTCATTGGCTGTCGGCCGAATCCTGACGATCAAGGCTTTCACCTGTACACCGGCCACGGCCTGCACCTTGAAGCCGGCGCAGTGTTTCTGACCACCGGTCATGCGCCGCAACTGGATACAAATTGTGATGCTAAACGCGTAGCGATTGAAGGCCTTGGCCTGAGTGCCATGGATCAAATCGCTCACCTGACCGAAGGTCGCGGTGGCCGTTTCGTTCGTGGCGACAGCCAGAGCGCCTGGCGTTATCAGCCTTCGGGGCGGGAGCCGCAGATTTATCTGTTTTCCCGTTCGGGCCTGCCATTTCATTGCCGGCCGCAAGGCAGGCCGCGAGCTTCGGTGACGCAACGGTTGTTCTTCACGGCGCAGGCCATTGTCGAACTGCGCAAACACAGTACAGAAGGGCGACTGGATTTCGCTGAACAGATTTTGCCGCTGATCGAAGACGAGATGCGCGCCGTTTTCTATCTGGCGAAGGTGCGCCTGCAACAACCTGGGCAACTGGAGCGCGTTAGCCAATCACTGCAAAGCGCGAGGGAAGCCAAAGCGCTGCGGGACGTTTTTGCATCATTGGCCGAGGACTTTGGTCCGTTCGAGCCGCAGGACTATCTGAGCATTCGCGGTTGGCAAGGTGATCCGCAGCACTACCCGCAATGGTTTCGGCAGTGGATTGCCTGCGATCTGGCGCGCGGCTGCCTGGGCGTTGATGCCAGCCCGCTCACACAAGCGCTGGAGGTCTGGCGTGATTGCCGAGACCTGTTGCGCCTGACCGCCGATCATGACGGCCTCAATGATCGCTCGACCCTTGAGTTCTTCGGCGCATGGGCGGGCCTTGGTAATCGGCTGGTCGGTGGGCCGCAGAAAGAACGGTACGAAGATTTGCTGGCGCTGCTGGATGCAGGCGTGGTCACGCCTTTAGCACCTGACAGCATCCACGCTATTGAAATCGACGAACTGATCAATGCCCGCAACCCCCATAGCGGCCTGAGCCAGAGCCATTCGCCTGTGATCAACGACATGCTGGCACAGGGGCTGATCAGGGCCGCGCATCCATACCCGGCTGACGGTATCGCGGTTGATGCCCAAAGCCGGGTGTTACGTCGTGACGGTTCAACCCACCAGCGCCTATGGGTGCTTGGACCCTGCGTCGAAGGCAGCACCTTTTACAACCATTACGTGCCAACGCCGGATCCAGCCTGCAAAGCGCCGCTGCAGGCGCGGATTGCGGTGCAGGCATGCCTTGCTGCGCTGCACGCCGAGGTCGAGAACCTGGCGGTGTATTAACCCGAAGCATCCACCTCTGTCCCATCACTGAAAAAGGATTATCTCCATGGTCGAGATCACTTTGCTGACCGCGCTCGCCGGCGCTTTTATCGTGCTGATCATCAGCCCCGGCCCGAACTTTCTGGTCATCACCCAGTTGTCCATCAGCCAGTCCCGGCAGCAGGGCATCTGCGCCGGGCTAGGCGTCGCGTCGGGCAGCATCATCTGGGCATTGCTGGCCTGCACGGGGCTGGGGCTGATGTTCCAGCAACTGCCTTGGGCGCAACCCGCTTTGCAGTTGCTGGGAGGCGCCTACCTGATGTGGCTGGGCAGCAAAAGCCTGCGCGGTGCCGGGGCGCAACCCAAACCGCGCAACATCGGCGAACTGGGTATTGGCAGCCTGGGGCGGGCGTACCGCTTCGGTTTGCTGACCAACATGACCAACCCCAAGGCACTGGCGTTCTACACCAGCGTGTTCACCACCGTGTCGACTCCAGGCTTGCCAATGTGGGTGCGCACCGCCGGCGTTTCGATCATTGCCGTGCTGGCCATCTCCTGGTTCGTGTTGCTCGCCACCCTGTTTTCCATTCCCGCGGTGCAGGCGCGTTACCAGCGCATGAAAAAGGCCATCGACCTCACTACGGGTGTGTTCATGGTTGCGTTTGGCCTGCGCTTGCTGATTGGGTTGTGGCCTGTCTGATCCGCAACCTGCGCGACCCCCTATCAAACAAATCATGAATCACTGAATAGGTGCGATTTTTGTGGGAGCGGTGCTTGCCCGCGATAAGAGCACCGCGATTTACCCTTCAGACCGCGTCGCCCTTATCGCGGGCAAGCACCGCTCCCACACGGAACTGTGTTTGCTGCGCGACAGTGCGGTGTCAGGGGCACGGGGCAACTCTTATTGATTTGAACAAGGATGAACACCATGCAAAGCAATGATTGGCACTACCCGACCTCAATCCGGGTAGGGGCAGGACGGGTTCGGGAATTGGCCAGTGCCTGCGAAGCCAGCGGTATCCGTCGGCCCCTGCTTGTGACCGACCGTTTTCTCGGGGGCACTGACATGATCCAGCGTGCGCTGGCCGATTGCCGCAAGGCGCTTGGCATCTGCGGTCTGTTCGATCAGGTCAAAGGCAACCCGACCGGGACCAATGTCGCCGATGGGCTGCAAGCCTACAAAGCAGGCGACCATGACGGGGTAATTGCCTTCGGGGGCGGTTCGGCGCTGGATGCGGCCAAGGCCATCGCATTGATGTCCGGTCAGACTCGCCCGCTGTGGGACTTTGAGGACATCGGTGAAAACCATCGGCGTGCTGATCCTGATGGCATCGCTCCGATTATCGCCTTGCCTACCACGGCCGGGACCGGCTCGGAAGTCGGCCGGGCCTCGGTGATCACGGACGAACAGGCAAGGGTCAAACGCACCATCCTGCACATCCGGATGATGCCGCGAGTGGCCATTCTCGATGCCAACCTGACACTCGGCTTGCCCGCTGACCTGACCGCAGCAACCGGTGTCGATGCCTTGACCCACTGCATGGAAGCCTACTGCTCGCCGGTGTATCACCCCATGGCGGAAGCCGTCGCGGTGAAGGGCATGCAGATGATCAAGCAGTTCCTGCCCCGCGCGGTCGCCGATGGCAGCGACCTGCAGGCCCGGCAGGAAATGCTCGTCGCTTCCAGCCTGGGCGCGGCTGCCTTTCAGCGTGGGCTGGGCGGTGTGCATGCGATTGCTCAGACGCTGGGCGCCCTGTACGACCATCATCACGGGTTGCTCAACGCAATCCTGATGCCCTACGTGTTGCAAGCGAATCAATCGGTGCTGGGGCCGCAGATGGATGAATTGGCGGTGGCGCTGGGTTTGACCCGGCCGGGCTTTAACGGGGTGATGGAGTGGCTGCTGACGCTGCGTGAGCAAATCAGTATTCCCCATACCCTTGGCGCGTTGGGTATCGACGAGCGTGACGCCGCGCTGGTGGGGCAGATGGCCTTTGCCGATGGCTGCTCGCACACCAATCCGATCCGCCATTCGGCTGAGATGTACACGCAGATTTTCTGCAATGCGGTGCGAGGCCGGTGATTGTTGATGACGCAACGATCAAGCGCATTGACGACGTCTGGCATGGCGTCGTTGATGAGGGCCGGATTGTCGGTGGCGTGTTGCTGCTGGCGCAGGCGGGCGAGGTTCGTTATGCCTGCGCCCGGGGTTGGGCGGATCGTGAGGCTCTGAGGCCTATCACTCGCGATGAGCGTTTCAGGCTGGCGTCGCTGACGAAGCTGATCACGTCGGTCTGCATCCTGCGCTTACAGGAGCATGGCCTGTTATGCATCGACGATGCGGTGAACCGCTGGCTGCCGGACTTCACGCCAAAACTGGCGGACGGCTCAGCGCCGATCATTACGCTGCGGCATCTGCTGTCCCACACGTCGGGCCTGGCCTACGGGTTCGAATTGCCCGTCGGTAATGCCTACGAGCAGGCCGGCGTCAGCGACGGGCTGGACCGTGTGGCTTTCGATCAGGCTGAAAATCTTAGGCGGCTGGCGAGCATTCCTTTGCTGTTCGAGCCGGGTAGCGCTTGGAGGTATTCACTCGCCACCGACGTGCTGGGTGTGGTGATTCAGCGTGCGACAGGCATAACGTTACCTGAGGCCATTGAGCATTGGGTCACCGGGCCGCTGGGAATGAGCGCTACCGGGTTTCAGGAGGGTGATCCGCAAACCCTGGCGTGTGCCTACAAGGACGACGCCTGTCTGCCGGTATTGATCAATGGCACTGATGAGCTGCGTCTGGAAACCGGCCGAGCCAGCGTATCGGCTTGTCGCAGCGGTGATCCACACGCCTGGCCATCGGCCGGGGCCGGGATGATCGGCAGCGCTGATGACTACATGCGTTTGCTGGAATGCTTACGGCTAGGCGGCTCGCCGATATTGACCAAGGCCGCCACGTCCAGTCTGTTAAGCAATGCGATTGGCGAAGTGCAGATCGAGGGCAGGGGGCCGGGCTGGAAGTTTGGCCTCGGGCCCATGCTGTTGACCGATCCGCAGCAGGCCCGGCAGTTACAGGGGGCCGGAAGCTGGTCGTGGTGCGGGATTTACGGTTGCAATTATTGGGTCGACCCGCAAGCCGCGATCAGTCTGGTGACGATGACCAACACTGCGGTAGCGGGTGCCTGGGGAGCATTTCCTGACGCGCTGATCGAAGCGATTTACTCGCAGCGAGCCATCAAGCCCTGGTGAATTGCTTACGGTAGCTGCTCGGGCTGACGCCGACGATGTTGCGGAAGTGGCGACGAAAAGACTCTTCGGAACCGAACCCGGCCACCTCCACGACTTCAGTCAGGCGCATGTTCGACGACTCGAGCAATTCCTTCGCGTAGGCAATGCGCTCGCCCAGCAGCCAGTCGTTGGGGGTCAAACCGGTGCTTTCCATGAAACTGCGATGCAGCGTGCGGGTGCTGACGGCTGCGTGATCCGCCATGTCCTTGATACTGTGCTGGCGTTGCAGGTCGCTGCGGATCCAGTCCATCAGCTTTGATATCGGGCCTTCGCTGGCAGAGACCAGCTGGCGCGAGGCGTATTGTGATTGACCGCCTTCGCGGTGGGGCGGGATGACCATGCGCTGCGCGACCATGTTTGCGACTTTCGCGCCGTGATCGTTACGCACCAGATGCAACATCATGTCCAGGCCCGCGGCGGAACCCGCAGCGGTGACGATCTGGCCCTGATCGACATACAGCTCATTGGGCTGGATCGTCAGCTCCGGGTACATGCTGGCCAGCAGATCGGTATAGCGCCAGTGAGTCGTGACACGCTTGCCTTCGAGCAAACCCGCCGCCGCCAGGACAAATGCACCGGTACAGATCGAGCAGATGCGTGCGCCACGAGCATGCGCCGCCTGCAACTGAGCGATTAGCTTGGGAGGAACCTCGGATTCGACCCCGCGCCAGCCTGGCACGATGATGGTATCGGCGTTCTCCAGCAACACTTCGCCGGGCGTCGGCACGATGGTAATGCCGCCTGCCGCCGTGATCTGGCCTTCATCCACCGGGAAGGTGGCGAACTCATACCAGGTCACACCCAGCTCGGGTCTTTTCAGGGCGAATACTTCAACCGTGCAGCCGAATTCGAAGGTGCACAGCTGGTTGTAGATGAGCGCGACGACAAGATGATTTTTCATGGCACGATGTTACCGGATATTGGCATTTCCGCCAGTAGTCCGGTGCAAATGTACTGGTTAACCTGAAGCCCTGAAATCAGGCGGTTGCCTAAACATTTGCCAGCGGTCGCCGGTGCGATCCAGGAGTACGTTCGTGTCTATCAACATCGGTATCTACGTCTACGACGACGTCGAAGTTCTCGATTTCGCAGGTCCTTACGAAGTCTTCACCACCGCGACGCGCATGCACTTGCGTAAAAGCCGCGATGACCGGGCGTTGTTCAACGTATTCACCATCGGCCGTACCCTCGACCCGATTCGCGCCCGTGCAGGGTTGAAGGTCGATCCCGATTTCTCCATCGATGACCACCCGGTGATGGATTGCCTGATCGTGCCGGGCGGTGTGGTCAATGCCGAGCTGGAAAAGGCTGAGGTGATCCACTGGATCAGCGGCCAGTCCGTACCGGAGCGCGTGGTGGCGGCAGTCTGCACCGGTGCCTTTCTGCTGGTCAAGACCGGCAAGCTGGCCGGTAAGCAAGTGACCACGCACTGGGAAGACATTGATGACCTTAAAGAGATGTTTCCGTCGGTCGATGTGCTTAGCACGTTGCGTTGGGTAGACGAGGGCGCTTTCGTGACCTCGGCGGGGATTTCTGCCGGCATCGACATGAGCCTGCACCTGGTGGAGCGCCTGCACAGCCGAGAGCTGGCCGAGCGTACTGCGTTGCAGCTGGATTTCGACTGGACCGAGAACGATTGATCTGATTGCGTAGGGCATCTGGTCGACAGGGTCGGCCAGATGCTGGCTGATATTTTGGTTATAAAAAAAGCATAAATATCCAATCTGGAAGATCTTTCTGTAGGAGCTCACGAGCACCGCGAGGCCGCGATGGCGTCTTGTCTGACACACCGCTATCGCGGCCTCGCGGTACTCGTGCACTCCTACAGATTCACCATTTGACGCAAGACAGCGCGGTGCCATGGACACCAGGCACCTGCTGCATCGTCTCTCCCCGCCTTTTTCCGCAACAAGCTGGCATAGCAGGTTTGTTGCACGCCACTATCTCCTCAACGCGCAGTCCAGAGCCTTCAACGCTTACAGAGTGCAAGAAAAATGAATACCCACTTCTTCAAAATCGTCCAGACCGTTGCTTCCCATGGCTCGTTTTCGGAAGCCGCTGCGATTCTGGGTTGCAGTCAATCGAACATCAGTTACGCCATCAAGGAAGTGGAAGACTATTTCAACAAGCGGCTTTTCATCCGCAGCCGGGCCGGGTGCGTCCTGACGCCGGAGGGTCAGGTCATCAGCCGTACGCTGGACAGTCTGTTGGCGACGCTTGAGCAGCTAAAAAAAGTCAGCTCAGCGGCAGTGTCACGGTTCATTACTGTAGCCATATGGACGAGACGTCTCTGGCGGCATGCGTAGAGGCGATGACCCGGCTGCATCCGGGGGTGCATTTGAATGTGGAGCATGGCAGCGAGCAGCATCCGACGCTGGATGTGTTGCGACGGGAGTTGGCGGATATTCTGATCCTGCCCACGACGACGCTTGATGAGTATCACGTTGAGCATGTGCGCTGGTCGGATGCTTATGTGTTGGTCGCTGCCCGAAGCCGTTTGCTGACTCCGCGGCCGTTTCACGAGTTGTGCGAGGGCGTGAGGTATGTGTCCTGGCGTCATGCGGGGGTGGAGCGGTTGCATGGGCAGTTGGCTGCCGCTCAGGTGCGCCTTAGTCATCGTGGGGAGTTGAGTTGTGTGGCGACGTTGCTGGATCTGGTTGGGAAGGGGCAGTGTATGACGATTTTGCCCAGTCGACTGGTTCCGGACGATGGTCGTTTGTTCGAATGTGTCCGGTTGCCGGTGCAGGTAGAGCGCAGTATCAGTGTTATCGCCCGGCCGGGGTCGTTATTGTCCAATGCGGCGAATGAGGTGATTGAGGTGCTGAAGCGGCTGCCGGTGGGGGATTAGGTTTCACTGGGTCGTAACTCAATTGTCGACGCGCGATTGCCTTGTAAACCCAGGTTCCTTATGGAAGCGAATTCATTCACGAGGCGGCTGGTACATGCGCGGCCTATAGGTTAGTCGAAACATGCTCTTGATCTGCTCTTGATGTTGACCTTAAGCGCCCCGTTAAACCACGCCGGCCGGAATTCGATATTGCTGCGTGGGGTGAACCGGCAGGGATGCCGGTTTAGCCGCCTCAGGCCATGGATGGCCGGTGGCGGCGGCCCCACGCAGCAATGTCGGATTACGGGTATGCCGAGCGACAGCGAGGGACCCAGTGGTGGGGCAAGAGCCTTTTGCTTACTTTTGGGCTCCTTTCAAAAGTGAGGCGCTGTAAAAGCGAAACCAATATCAGCCTTTACGCGGAAACGGATATGTGAAGAGCATCTCGCGCTTCAATGGATACGGCCCAGTGGCCGCCCTCACCAAATCCCAGAAAGCACGAAAGGGAGCCTGGGCTCCCCTTCAAGGTATTTTCGATGCTCTTTTTTGTTGTTGGGCGGCCTGTTGTTGTTTTTGGTGGCCGTACCCTTGTCGCTGTTTTTAAGCGATCCCATTGGGGATCAAGAGCAAACGTATTTTTTTGAGCGCTGATGCGGCTTTTATCTTGTTGATCCAACCAGGTCTGGAGCTACCTCAGGGTAGTTTTGTTGTTCTCTGTCCGGTTGCGAGGGTCTTTTGCAAGGTCCTCAGAAAAGCTATCCACTCCAAAAAAATCTGTTAGCTGCGCCTCTGTCCGTTTTGTTCTTGTTATGTCAGAGCCGATACGTCTTGTTTTTATTGGGTTACTGCGCATTGTTATTTTTGTTGTACTGAAGATATAGCAGGAGGCGTGCCAGTTTTTTAAAGGCCTTTGAAATCAGGGGTATGGAGGAATTTGGGCGCTTTGGATTGAGTGAAAATCCTTGGCGACTGTTTCCGTGTTACCCGTTTCTTCCTGCGTACTGAGGTCAGGGTAACACTCTGTGACATCATGTCGCACCTTATGCCGACAGGCGTGCCTTGGCGACCTTCGAGCCGTTCACCTTGCCAAGGGCGTCGCAGATGCCTTGCCCGGCATTGATCAGCCGGTCCAGATTGACTCCGGTTTCGATCCCAAGCCCATCAAGCAGGTAGAGAACATCCTCGCTGGCGACGTTGCCACTGGCACCTTTCGCGTAGGGGCAGCCGCCCAGCCCGGCGACGGAGCTGTCGAATACGTGGATGCCTTCCAGCAGGCTGGCGTAGATGTTGGCCAGGGCCTGGCCGTAGGTGTCGTGAAAATGCCCGGCGAGTTTGCCCCGGGCGATGCGCCCCGCGACGACATCGAACAGCTCACGGGTTTTATCAGGAGTGCCGACACCAATGGTATCGCCGAGGGATATTTCGTAGCAGCCCATGCCAAGCAGCTCATTGGCGACTGCTGCGACCTGCGCGGGCGCGATTCGGCCTTCATATGGACAGCCCAATACGCAGGAGACATAGCCGCGGACCTGCATGCCGTGCAAGCGTGCGGCTTCCATGATCGGGGCGAAGCGTTCCAGGCTTTCACTGATTGAACAGTTGATGTTGCGTTGCGAGAAGGTTTCGGACGCAGAGGCGAACACCGCAACTTCTCTGACGCCAGCGGCGAGGGCATCTTCAAAGCCGCGATAGTTTGGGGTCAGTGCGGCGTAGGTCACCTTGTCATTGCGCTGAATGCCGGCGAAGACTTCTGCCGAGCCCGCCATCTGCGGTACCCACTTGGGTGACACAAAGCTACCAACCTCGATGTAGGTCAGTCCGGTCGCTGACAGCTCATCCACCAGTTTTACTTTGTCCGTGACGCTGACAGGCCGCGATTCGTTCTGCAATCCGTCGCGAGGCCCCACTTCGACCAGGCGCACTCTTTCAGGTAATGGCATGTCTGGCTCCTTCTCGAATGACTCGAGAATAATTCTGCAATTATTAGATTTTTATTGTTTTACTCAGCTCCAGCTTGCAGCGTTCTTCAGCGGTATCCAGCTCCAGCTGCATGTGCTGGATATCCAGCAGTTGCTGTTCCAACTGAATGCGGCGTTCGCTGATTTTGCCGAGCATGGTCTGCAGTTGTTTGTGGTTGCCACCGGTAGGGTCGTAAAGCTCGATCAATTCGCGGCATTCGGCCAGGGAAAAGCCGATGCGCTTGCCACGCAGAATGAGCTTGAGTGTGACTTTGTCTCTGGCCGAGTAGATACGCTCCAGGCCACGTCTTTCGGGGGCTAGCATGCCTTGTTCTTCGTAAAAGCGAATCGCCCGGGTGGTGATGTCCAGCTCGCGGGCGAGGTCGGAGATGCTGTAGGTCTGGCTGGTCATGTACGCGCTCGGCGGGAAAACAGAGGCTTAACCTAAGGTTCCCTTTACGTATACGTCAAGCAGGAAATACTGCAGGGCTTACTCAGCTCCATGGCTTGGAATGTATTTCTGTGTGAGCCGGGCTTGTCCGCGATAAACGATAACGCGGTGTGCCTTGCAACCGCGTCTCATGCATCGCGGGCAAGCACCGCTGCCACAGAAGATCGGCTTCTATGATTAAAAAGCGTTTAAATAACAGATGATTAAAGTCTGATATTCAAGCCATCTCTAGCTTGTTCTCATGCGCCGTGACCTGCTGACACAGCTCGATGATCTGCTCGCGCATCCAGCGATTTGCCGGGTCCTGGTCGGTGCTTTCATGCCAGTACAGGTGCGTTTCCACCGCCGGAACGTCACTTACCGGCAGCGGGAAGTAGCGCAGCTCATGACGTTTGGCGAAGCGTTCCGGCACGGTCATGACCATGTCGGTCTGTTGCAGTACTTGTGAAGCCATCAGGTAATGCTGTGAGCGCAGGGCCACTTTGCGCTGGATGCCCATTTTCCCCAACGCCAGGTCGACATAACCGAGCCCGCTGCGACGGCTGGAAATATGAATGTGCGACGACGACAGGTAGTCATCCAGCTTGAACGCTTCCTTGCCCGCCAAAGGGTGACCTTGGCGCATGGCGCAGACGTATTTATCAGCCATCAGCTTGACGTGCCGCACCTGCGGGTCAGTGTTGAGCGGTGCATCCACGGCGAAATCAAGGCGACCGGCAGCCAGTTCTTTGGTCATCTCCCGACGCTTCGACAAGAAGCTTTCGATGGTCACCTGCGGTGCCTGGCGGCGCAGACGCTGAAACAAGGCGGGCAGGATCACTGCTTCAGTCAGGTCAGTCATGCTGATCCGGTAGTTTTTTACGGCCTGCAGCGGGTTGAATATCCGGCTTTCCTGCACCGAGACTCTCAAGAGCGACAGCGCATTGCGCACCGGGCCAATGATGTTCTGGGCCATCGGCGTGGGCACCATGCCCTGTGCGGTGCGGACGAACAGCGGATCGTTGAAGGTTTCGCGAAGGCGGGCCAGCGCATTGGATACCGCGGGCTGAGTGATGCCGACGATTTGTCCGGCGCGGGTCAGGTTGGCTTCTGTGTAGATCGCGTCAAAGACAATGAAAAGGTTGAGATCGACCTTGCTCAGGTTCATGCCGTGCGCCTCTTGTGTTGTTCTTGTTGTGTCGCTGCCTTGGCGGAGCGTGGCCCGATCATATATCGGTTATGAATGTTTATACACGCGGAGAATAGATTAGATAAATGTTGGTGGGCGGCCTAGCATCGTCACATGACCTTACAAACCTCACTCAGAAGGTAGTTGCCCATGGATTTTGCCTACTCCCCGAAGGTTCAGGAATTGCGCGAGCGCGTCGCGGCGTTCATGGATAACCACGTTTATCCCGCTGAGCCGATATTCGAGCAGCAAGTGGCTGAGGGCGACCGTTGGCAGCCTACGGCGATCATGGAAGAGCTCAAAAGCAGGGCCAAAGCCGAGGGTTTGTGGAATCTATTCCTGCCTGAGTCTGAGCTGGGGGCCGGTCTGACCAATCTGGAGTACGCGCCATTGGCAGAGATCATGGGGCGTTCATTGCTGGGGCCGGAGCCTTTCAATTGTTCGGCGCCCGATACCGGCAACATGGAAGTGCTGGTGCGCTATGCAAGCGAGGCGCAGAAAAAACAGTGGCTGGAACCGTTGCTGCGCGGGGAAATTCGCTCGGCTTTCGCCATGACCGAGCCTGATGTTGCCTCGTCGGATGCCACCAATATGGCCGCTCTTGCTGAGCGCCAGGGTGATGAATGGGTCATCAACGGGCGCAAGTGGTGGACGTCGGGTGCCTGCGATCCGCGCTGCAAGATTCTGATCTTCATGGGCCTGAGCAATCCCGATGGGCCTCGTCATCAGCAGCATTCGATGATACTTGTACCGACCGATACGCCCGGCTTGAAAATTGTCCGTCCGTTACCCGTATTCGGTTACGACGATGCGCCTCATGGGCACGCTGAAGTCGTGTTCGAAAATGTTCGGGTGCCTTATGAGAACGTGCTGCTCGGGGAAGGGCGCGGCTTTGAAATCGCCCAAGGGCGGCTAGGACCGGGGCGTATCCATCACTGCATGCGCTCGATAGGCATGGCTGAACGTGCGCTGGAATTGATGTGTAAACGAGCAATCAGCCGGGAGGCTTTCGGGCGGCCGCTGGCGCGGTTGGGCGGCAATGTCGACAAGATTGCCGACTCGCGGATGGAGATCGATATGGCGCGCCTGCTGACATTGAAGGCGGCCTACATGATGGATACGGTGGGTAACAAGGTCGCAAAAAGCGAAATCGCCCAGATCAAGGTGGTGGCGCCGAACGTGGCGTTGAGGGTGATTGACCGGGCAATCCAGATTCATGGCGGTGCAGGGGTGTCCAACGACTTTCCGCTGGCTTATATGTACGCCATGCAGCGCACGCTACGCCTGGCCGACGGCCCGGATGAGGTCCACCGGGCGGCGATTGGCAAGTTCGAGATTGGCAAGTACGTGCCGAAGGAAATGCTGCGGGGCTGAGCTCAACTTTCATGCTGCAATTCTTGTGTACATATCCGTTACCGCTGTCACGGCTGATATTGGTTGCGCTTTTACAGCGCCTCACTTTTGAAATGAGCCCAAAAGTAAGCAAAAGGCTCTTGCCCCACCACTCGGTCCCTCGCCTAGGCTCGGGATGCCCGCCCGCAGATCCTGAACCGTGGGCCGCCGCAACGGGCCATCCATGGCCCAATGCGGCTAACCCGGCGTCCTGCC
>NZ_JAWHNU010000074.1:0-19493 GCF_032582135.1 Pseudomonas syringae group sp. J309-1
TTCATCCGCGAAGGCGGCGGTACAGGCGACGGATATGCATTGAATGTAAGGGCCTCTTCGCGAATGAATTCGCTCCCGCCGGGGATGGTGGCGTACCCGTAAATTGAGCCGGACACATGCCCGGTAGGAGCGGATTCATCCGCGAAGGCGGCGGTACAGGCGACGTATATGCATTGAATGTAATGGCCTCTTCGCGAATGAATTCGCTTCCGCCTTTTGAACCCGCGTCCAGTTTCACCCAAGGAACCGAGGTATCCATAGCCGTGAAGCTCCAGGTCTGCTTGTCGTAACGAGTGCCTGCTTTGCGGTACTGTTTTAGCCAGCGGAACATCCGTTTAATGATGTTCCGCTGCATCAAAGGCCTAACGTATCGACTCATAAACAGATCGCAGTTGCTTCGCGTACTGTTTAGCATTCGGTATCCTGATTTTCTTCAGGTAAGAATCCAGCATTTCCGGTTTGGTTTTCAGGAGGTGCAGTTCAATCAGATAAATGTTCAGAAAGTTTTTATAAAATGGGAGCGTCTCTAGTAGAACGTCATCTTCATCTTCACTATGCTTTCCTTCCTGCTGATCCTCAGTCCCCTCAATGCTTTTCAATTTTGCAAGCACGTACTTCTCGCAAAAAAGCTTGTCGCTGGCGACTACTTCAAGGTCCTTTACAGTAACACCGGCTGCATTAATGTCCTCAACGTCATACCCCAGTAATGCGTCAGGTACGATTTTGTCATTCGTCGCCAGTTTTGGGTTTTGAACCATTTGCTCAAGGAGGCTTGAATAAACTTCTCCCTCAATCCAGTGTCGAGCCTCTTGCAGATTTACCATATATCCACTCCCATAATAATATTCACGAACCTGTCCTGTCTGTGTCAATTGATCGGCAGTTCGTGCGCCGATGCGTTAGCGCCGGAACCTTGAGTCAGACGACATCTAAAAAATCGTCATTATCCATGTAGTGGTTCAGTGCGCTGATGACCATATCCATGTCTGCAGTTTGTTTCTGTTCGTATATATTGCGTAGCACATCATTGAATTGCTCTCCGTAATACAGGAGTTCAAGTCCGTTGGCGGTTACAAATTCACTGTGAACATCTTCGTCGTTTATAATCTCTGGATAACGATCCAGATAACAGATTGTTTCAGGCGTTATGAGCTCTGTTTCTTCCTCTGCATACAAGCATAAGTCGTCTAGGACTGCTGGTCCGGATTTTAAAAAATTAATCAAATCTACGATTGTGATGGGTTCGCCAAGGCGAAGGCTAGAATTCAAGTTTCGCATCATAAATACTTTCCTCGATATCAATGAAGCTCATGCCTTTTAAGTTTTCTGACTCGATGGCTTGCTTTAGTCTTGATGAAAAGACATATTCCTTCATGAGCATTTCACTGCAAATAAAAAAGTCTAAATCAATATCCTTTTTCTCAACAACAAATCGTGTTATCGAGTCGTAAATGTCTCTGCCATCATGATAGTTGTCTTGTTCAGGCAGGTGTGTGGTCGGGTCTTTTCTGATTTCATAAACAGCGTTCTTTTTGTCTAGCAGGCTCCTGATTTCCCGGCTGCGTAAAAGAAAATATTTTTTGGGTGTTGTCGATGATTTGTGTCCCTGAAGATGGACGCGGACTTCTATGGTATCCATTCTGCCATAGCGGAAAAGTCTGATTATGTTCAGCAGTTTTTCAGAGCAGATGAATTCGCTACCGAAATAAAAGAAATCAGTATCCAAGGCTTTGTGCCTGGCAAGGAAATCGAGGAGGGTTCCTGGCTGAGGGAATCTGGCATCCGAAAAGTCATTCGAGTTCCAGCCATAGCGTTGAAACTCTCCATCAATCCCGCCGCCAGGACAGCCTTTATCGCCCGGTTTATATTGGATCAAAAACACCATCGCCCCCTTGGCATTGCGTTCTGATATCGTTGAGTTTTACATTCTACCTTGAGTATTCGCTCGCCACCTGTCTATTATAATGAATAGTAAAGAATGCCAGGGTGGCGAGTTATGATCTACAGTACACCAAAAAACCACAAGCTAAAAAGCCTGTTTTCATAAAGCTGGATGCAGTATGCAACCTCTCAGAACCCCTGTAGGAAAAAAATACTTCGGCTCTTTTTTCTTCTTTATTTTTACGTTGCTTGTTTTGGCAATGTACTCCGCTGTATTTAACCTGTTCGACAATTCTAATTGTCAGGGGTTTAACCACACTGAAAAGTTAAATGGAGGTGCGAAAACAATCGACAATAAAACGTTCGTGATAAATATTTGCGGGGCCGGGGTAAGTAATAGTTTTTTTAATGGCGATGGTATGGAAAGGGTCCGATTGACTATTCTGGACGATCAAGGCGAGCTGTTAGCGAGGAGATATTATAAGGTTTTCTGGGGCGGCCAACCTGGACATGAGCCGCTTAAGATTTCCGAAGACAGCATTGTCTATCAAGATGACAAGGACCAGACAGACTACACAATCACGATGCCTCCCACACGGCTGGAATGGATTCGGGCAAGGCTCCCTCTTTAACGACGGGATTTTTGATGGTAATTCTACACGCGCCGACTTTTCGTACAAAGCCCAGTCATCGAGTGATAGCGGCGTCGCTCATCGCAAGTAGGTAATTAATTACTGCACATCGCCCTTCCTTTGCTGATTGGATAAGCCCTCACTAGATCCAAAGGAATGGATAAAAATGGCGTCTAAAACAACCGGCTTTGACCGTGCAGCACTTCAACAACGTCACTCCGACGATGAATCCCGGCTGAAAAGGATGGCACGCTGGTTCCTGGAGGATTACCCCGATATACACGGGCTGGCGTATGCCTTGGCACGCAGGATTCTGAAAAAACATTCCGTCGGGCATCTCAATCCGGATCAGATTTACTGGCATCGT
This sequence comes from Pseudomonas syringae group sp. J309-1, assembly GCF_032582135.1. Classification (NCBI taxonomy): domain Bacteria; kingdom Pseudomonadati; phylum Pseudomonadota; class Gammaproteobacteria; order Pseudomonadales; family Pseudomonadaceae; genus Pseudomonas; species Pseudomonas syringae group sp. J309-1. The sequence continues at coordinate 2,881 of NZ_JAWHNU010000074.1, forward strand.
TTTACTGACGGCACCCGCTCCAGCCCGCGGACTTTCACTGGGTGGGAACATGTTGGTCAGCCTGCCGAATCCACGACCCTGGTGGAACTGGTAATGCATCGCTTCAGCGCCGAGGACCAGGACGCAACGCCCGGGACGCTGCAACAGACGGGTGGCTTTTACACCGATGGGCCAGAGTGCCGGGTTTTCAACGAGCATAACGAAGTCGCGCTTTTACCCCAGGATGTACTGAATGATTTCTGGGCTGCGGACTTTGCGACGATCTACACAGGCGCAGTGAAGCGCTTCTGGGCCGCGCATGGCGAAAATTTCCGCACCCTCGCCAAAGCACATTTTCTGGCCGCCGCCGCTAACGCAAAGCGTGCCGACAGATTACCGGACGAGTACTACCAGACGGTTATTGATGCCGTAGCCGCCTCGGTGCCGGATGTCATGACCCGCGCGGTGCTGCGTGCGCGTGTCGTTCCGCAACAAGGCATCACGTTCCGCAGTTTCGATATCGGAGAGTATGTCGCCCACGACATTGTTCGAATTGTCGATGGCAAGGGAGGCCAGATTTTATACGTGCCTTCTCAACGGCCTGCGTTTCATTTCTTTGCCAGTGATGCTGCTTTGCACGCCTGGGTGTTGGAACAATGCGCGACTGACGCGTCGCGGTCGACCTTTACGTTGCATTTCTTTTCCTCGCAGGCCGCCAAGGAGCAGGACAGCGGAGTGTTTGACAGTTGGATCGGGCAATTGCAAAGGCATGAGTGGTCCGATCAGAAAGTCATCAATCGCATCGATCAGCAGATTGTCACAGACGTGTTCGAGCACCTGCGTGAACGTGCCCAGGCCAACATGCAGGCGCAGGGATATCTGCTGCTCACTTCGAACTCCGACCTGCGCAAGCAAATGATGATGGGCTATCTGAACGCCTTCACCCAGGTGTTCGACGGGATCGCCCCGTTGGCATGGCCGTTGACCCTGACGCTCGTAGGGGCAGCACTTACCAATGTCGGCTTGAGCATTGATCAGGCCCTTAACGGCAACACATCAAGGCTGCGCAAGGCCGGGGTGATCAGCGCTGTCCTCAATTCGGTTTTTGTGGTGTTCAACCTGCCGGACATGGCGGGGGCGGGCGCCGCGTTGTCGGAAACGGGCGTTGCAATTGAAACGGTGGATGACTGGGTGCCTGCTCAAAATAGCGATGCGTTTCTGGCCGAAATGCGCGGTAACGTGATTCTGGATGAAGACATTGCTGATGCGTCCGGGCACATGCAAGGCATCAGGGTGCTAACCAATGGTGAAACGTGGATTGAAATCCGCAACCTGCCTTATCGTGTTTCATACAATAGCTCCTTGCGAACCTGGGCCATCGTCAACCCTCAAAATCCGTTCGCTTTCTTTGGCTTCAAACCGGTGCGGCTCAATGCTGTGGGAGAGTGGGAGTTACTGGCTCCACCGCGCCTGGGTGGCGGCTCTCCCATCGATGGAGTTGAAGGTGCAACTTCATCGGCAGGCTCCCAATCACAATCACTGGTCCCGACCCGATCCGCATTCTGGGATACCTACATGCGCTTCGATCTGCTCGAAGAGGAGCAGCTCTCCAAAATAGCCCTCGCGCGGCAGAAGGCGGTGGTGGATGACTGCGTTCGGGAATACGACCCCGCTTCGGATTTCGACTCGGAAATGGATACCGGTGGATTCATCAGCACCGATGAACACGGCAACCGGCTATTGGTTGACGCTTGGGGCGACGAGCATCGGCTGTTCAAAACCGAGGATGAGTACATTGGTGGTCGTGTATCTGATTACACCGCGCGCGACGAAGATTTCAACGTTTACCTGCGCACCGGCGAATCGACACTTCCCAATCAGATCGAAATGATCGAGGAGCTTGCCGAGGATATCGACAGCATCGGCTGCAACAACGACGTGGACCTGTATCGCGGTGGTAGCGGCCATCGCAGTACATCAGGCATTACGTTTCGCAGCGGGACGATCAAAACGGGGGATATTCTGGTCAACACTGACTTCACCTCGTTCAGCGAAAACCCTTATGTGGCGCGTATTTTTTCCAGCAGCCAGGGCGGCGTGCAATCGCATATTTTCCAGCTGCACATCAACGACGGTGCGGTGATCAGGTTCGACGATACCTCCATCGTTTTCGAAGTTCCGGCCAAGGCCTATCGCACGGCAACCCCAATAGCGCCTTTTTCGGGGGATTGGGAGGAAGCTGAATCAGTCTTCAAACCCGGTACCTTTTTCAGGATCGAAAACATTGAGGAGGTAGTGGGCGAGCATTTCAAATTCATCAAGGTGCGCTTGAGCGAAAGTCCAGCCGGTCGTCATCGTACCGGTGAGCCTGCAGGCCGTATCTTTGATCTGCGCACGGGCGAGCCATTCAGTCGTGAGCAATACGCGGCGAGACTCGGGCCGCAGGGATCAGCGCTGCTGGATATGTTCTTCCCGTCGGCGACCTGATTCAGAACCATTCACTTTGCATCGCCAGGCATAGGTCATCACGCGCTTCAAGAATTGTCAGTTCGTGATGACAGCCCGGCACCTCCCACGTCAGGAAGTATCGGGCGGCCTGCAGTTTGCCCTGATAGAAGTCCCTATCGGCCTCGCTGCCATTGGCAAGGCCTTGTTGTGCTCGAATGGCCTGTTCCAGCCACCGCCAGCCGATCACGGTGTGACCGAAAACTTTTAGATACAGCGCCGAATTGGCCAGGGTCGCGTTCACTTTTCCCTGCGCCAGATCGCCCAGCAGGCCAAGTGTCACGGCTTGCAGGCGCGCCACCAATTGCTCCAGTGGCTGGCGCAGTTCGGTCAATGCTTCATGTGCTTGAGCGCGTTGTGAGGTGTCGGCAATCAGCCGCAATAATTGCTTGAGGCCCGCACCGCCGTTTTGCGCCAGCTTGCGGCCCAAGAGGTCCAGTGACTGGATACCGTTGGTACCCTCGTGGATCGGGTTCAAGCGGTTGTCGCGGTAATGCTGCTCCACCGGGTATTCGCGGGTGTAGCCATGGCCTCCCAGAATCTGGATCGCCAGTTCGTTGGCCTTCAGGCAAAACTCCGATGGCCAGGCTTTGACGATGGGCGTGAGCAAGTCCAGCAACTGTTGGGCACTCTGACGCGCCTCTTCTGTTTCTCCGGTGGTGGTGTCATCGAACAGTCGCGCCGCATACAGGCCCAGATCGAACGCACCTTCCACGTAAGCTTTTTGGGTGAGCAGCATGCGCTTGACGTCGGCGTGCTGGATGATCGGCACCGGAGCGCTTTCCGGGCTTTTGCTGTCAGGCAGACGTCCTTGTGGCCGTTCGCGAGCGTAATCCAGGGAATAGAGATAACCCGCATAACCCAGCATGACTGCACCCATGCCCACGCCGATACGTGCCTCGTTCATCATCTGAAACATGCAGTTCAGGCCCTGATGCGGCTTGCCCACCAGGTAGCCGACACACTGCCCGTTATCACCAAAGTTAAGGGCTGTTGAGGTGGTGCCGCGCCAACCCATCTTGTGGAATAACCCGGCCAGGATCACATCGTTACGCGGCCCAAGGCTGCCGTCTTCGTTGACCAGAAACTTGGGCACGATAAACAGTGAAATACCTTTCACCCCGGCAGGCGCATCCGGCAACTTGGCGAGCACCATGTGCAAGATGTTTTCCGACAACTGGTGATCGCCACCGGAGATAAAAATCTTGTTGCCCCGCAGACGATAGCTGCCGTCCTCGTGGGGTTCAGCGCGGGTGCGAATGTCTGAAAGGGATGAGCCTGCATGGGGTTCGGTTAACGCCATGGTGCCGAAGAAACGGCCTTCGATCATCGGTTGCAGGAAGCGCTTTTTCTGCTCCTCGCTGCCGAAGCTTTCGATCAGGTTTGCCGCGCCCATGGTCAGGAACGGATAGGCCGTAGAGCCTGCATTTGCGGCTTGAAAATGTGCAAAACAGGCTTGGGATAAAAGCGTCGGCAGTTGCATGCCGCCGTCTTCAAAGCTGCGTGCTGCATTCAGAAAACCCGCCTCAAGAAACGCATCAACGGCAGGTTTGACCTCGGGGATCAGAACCGCTTCGCCATTTTCATAGCGTGGCTCATTCTCATCGGCCTTGCGGTTGTGTGGCGCGAAGTACTTTTCAGCGATGGTGCGCGCCGTGCCAATTGCTGCGTCGAACGTCTCGCGATTGTGTTCGGCAAACCGCTCACGCCGGGTCAGCGCTTCGGCGTCCAGCACTTCGTAAAGCTCGAACGCCAGATTGCGGGAACTGAGCAGCGACTCGGACATGACCCTGTACCTTGTTGTTGAAGTGGGTTGAGTCTAGGCGCGTGCTTTTGAGCTGCACAGGATGATTGATTTGGGTGATGGTGGGGGAAAGCAGGCGTGAGGCTGCTTGGCAGGTGCTGCTCATCAAAAAAATGTAATCACCTGATTTGGAATGCTTTTCTGTAGGAGCTGCCGAAGGCTGCGAAGCATTTCTCCTGATACACCGCGATCGCAGCCTTCGGCAGCTCCTACAAGCCCAGTGTTTGCTGCGAGACAGCGCCGTGTCAGGTAGGAGGCAACTTGTTGCCGAGACGGCCTGTCTGGCTGGAATTTATCGAGCTTCAACTCCCGCTAATGAGCGATCCAGTTCGGTCCGGGCCATGCCGATCAGGTGAACGACGGAAAAGGCCAGGTCGCGCTTCGGGCCGTTGAGGCTGTCACCGGATTCGTAGGCGGTTGCTGCTGCGCAACGCAGGAGTTCGGAGATGTGGAGAAGGGATTGTTCGAGCGTGAGATGCGGTGGAGCTGGCGTTACTGTTGTCATGGTCACTTTCCTTATTAAGGCCACCAGACAAACGCTGCTAAACGATTGAAGGTGGCGGCTTTGTCGCGGGTTAGCAGACCGGGGAAAATCACCAAAAACCGGCGCACCCGAAGGTGCCCCACGCAAAGCCGCCATAAACGGTATTTTTGCGTGGTGATTCATCCTGGGGCTGCTAAACCCGATCACTGATGAGCAGTGACCGACGCAGCCTAGAGAGACAAGAACACCCACGCAACGGGGTCAGGAGTCTCTAGGAAGTTTCCCGCAAAAGAAAGGGACAAGCCTGTCGGAAACGCCCGATTTGCAGGGCGTTTCGTTAGCGAAAGTAACCGGGTTGCTGTGAGACCCAATACATCTGATTGAAATACTATCCTTGTGGGAGCCGGGCTTGCCCGCGATAAGGGCACCGCTATCTAAACTAAACCGCTTCCAGCCTTATCGCGGGCAAGCCCGGCTCCCACAGGTTCTGCGTCATTCAGTGGGACCGGCTAGCCATGCGGCATGGGTGCGCCCGTAGCGGTCAGGTCTTACGCCAGCAACCTCAGCAGCGTAGTAATCGAGCCCGATGTTCCGCCAATCACAATCTTGCCGTCAGGCTGAACCATCACGGCTTTCACGAAACCGATCTGTTCATTGGTGAACGTGATTGAGCCAGTCCCTTCGTTGCCGAATTCGATGTCCAGCAGGCCATCAGGCAGATAGCGGGTCAGCTGGTTGCCTGTCATCACGCCGCGATTAGCCACCAGGATTCTGCCATCTGCCTGCAGTGCCAGGTCTTCGCCGACTTCGCCTGGGATGCGCAAGGGTTCGCCGCGATTGAATGTAGTGTCGATTCGCCCGGTGGCGGTCAGGCGAATCATGTGGCTGCCTGCGCCGAGATCGGAGCCGGAGCCGTTGATCAGCGCAAGAACTTTACCATCAGGAAGGGCTATCACTCTGCGACACGCGTTGTAACGGGCGTCCACCATCCGGACTTTGTATACACCGCCGTCGGCAAAGCCTTGATCCAGTTCGCCTGTGCGGGTCATGCGCAGAATATAGCCATCATTGCCTACTTCCCCGGCCAGATAAAATGAGTCATCACTACCGCGCGCCATGTGCAAGGTAGATACATAACTATTACCGGTCAGGAAAGTTGCCTTGCCGTCAGTGCCGAAATAAGGTTCTTCTGTTTCGTAGTTGCGGCAATAAATAATCCCCCCGTTACGGTCGGAGCTGGCCAGCAAGACGGCTTCACCCATCCCCAGTAATCGTGGAGTGGAATATTGCGGACCCTCGGCAAGGTCCATGACGTACATGAGTCGCCCTTCATGGTCATACCTGAGGAGCGGAAGTTGTTGGGACGCTGATCCGGTGATGAAGAATGATCCATTGTTCAGCCTGGCGAAACCGCTGGCGCTCTGTGCCAGGATACTCGGTGGCGCGATGGTCAGGCCGTCGTGCCTGTCCCCGAAACGGGTATCGAAGTCACCGTTCAGGTAAAGAGAGGCAACGCCCGGAACGGACAGGTTCGGTGTTTCGCGTTCGTAGGCCCCATAAATCATTAAACGCAGGCCGGATGCATCCATGGCCAGGTTCGACAAGTCATTGCGGAAGTTGCCAGGCGGGCGGACGTCAAGTTTGCCATTGATACCAAAGGCAGGATCAAACTCAATTAGTTGATTTTTTAAGATAGGCATTTTCTAAACTCTAGTTGCGTTAATTATATAGTTTTCGAAAGATTAATTAATCAGTCGGTAGCGGCGTTTAATCACAGAGTATTAGAGAGTGCAATGGTTTTTTGTTGTTGCGTTGCTGGCGAGTGGGTGAGGTATATAGTGCAATTATTCTGGATGGTTTAAATCTGTTTTTATAGCGAATCAGCAGGCAGATTAGGTGTCAAGATTTTAAAGTTTTGACAATAAAAAAGAGAGCCGAAGCTCTCTCTTTTATTGTCCCGTCAGCCCATCAACCGATGGTCATCAAGCTCGCATTACCCCCCGCAGCTGCGGTGTTGACGCTCAGTGCGCGTTCAATCACCAGGCGCTCCAGTGCAACGTTGGTTTCGCCATGGGACAAGCCGTTGACACCGACGATTGCGCCCGGGCGTTGGGCCACTTGCTCGCAGATCACGCGCAACTGGTCCGAGTCGCCATGATGCAGAACGGCATCAATCAGCACCTCGTCTTTCGTCCAGTCGGCTACCAGCTTGATGCGTGCCTGTACTTCTTTTGGCAGTCGCGCACGCAGTGGCTTGCTGAGCGCGTTGTCAGGCCAGATCGCACTGCTGCCGACCGCCAGAACCGCAGCTAACTGGATCAGCAGGTCGCTTTCCGCTTCAGCAAGGCACAGCACGTGTTCGCGCGGCAGGATGCTGTAGCTGTTGCGCTCGCCTGTAGGGCCAGCCAGCAGGCGGGTGATACCGCTTTGCGATTGCACTGCAAACTGGCTGCAAAGCTGATCCAGCTCAGGCTGCTGATTGCCGGTTGCCCAGGTTTTGAGTGCCTGCAAGGGCTTGGTCAACGCTTCGCGCATCCGGGTATCCGGTGTCGCCAAGGCGTCGCCACGCACGAACGATTGCTCAATTGCATCGACGGGACGGGTCGACAGCAGGCGATACAGATACAGCGGACCACCAGCTTTCGGGCCTGTGCCCGACAGGCCTTCGCCGCCGAACGGTTGCACGCCTACCACGGCACCGACGATGTTGCGGTTAACGTAAACGTTGCCCGCGTTGACGTTGTCGATGACCTTGGCAATCGTCTCGTCGATACGAGTATGTACGCCGAGCGTCAGGCCATAACCAGAGGCGTTGATCTGGCCGATCAGGGTGTCCAGTTCCTTGCGCTTGTAGCGAACCACGTGCAGCACCGGACCGAAGATTTCACGTTGTAGTTCGTCAAAGCTTTCCAGCTCGATCAGTGTCGGCATCACGTAGGTGCCGCGCTTGATTTCTTCGCCATCAGCGATTGCAACCTGATAGACCGTACGGCCTTTGTCGCGCATGCCTTGAATGTGTTTGTCGATGCCTGCCTTGGCTTCAGCATCGATTACCGGGCCGATGTCCACAGACAGACGTTCCGGGTTGCCGAGGCGGCATTCAGCCATGGCACCTTTGAGCATTTCGATGACGCGGTCTGCAGAGTCTTCCTGCAGGCACAGCACGCGCAGGGCCGAGCAACGCTGACCGGCGCTGTCGAACGCGGAAGATACTACGTCGACAACCACTTGCTCGGTGAGCGCCGAGGAATCGACGATCATGGCGTTCTGGCCACCGGTTTCCGCGATCAACGGGATCGGGCGACCTTGCGCATCAAGGCGACCGGCAATGTTGCGTTGCAACAGACGAGCAACTTCGGTGGAGCCGGTGAACATCACGCCTTTGACCCGATCGTCGCCGACCAGACGCGCACCCACCGTTTCACCGCGTCCCGGCAACAATTGCAGCACGCCTTCAGGAATGCCCGCTTCGAGCAGAATACGAACAGCTTGTGCGGCAATCAGTGGCGTTTGTTCCGCCGGTTTGGCCAGCACCGGGTTACCGGCAGCGAGGGCAGCGGCGACTTGACCGCTGAAGATCGCCAGCGGGAAGTTCCACGGGCTGATACAGACCACCGGGCCCAGCGGGCGGTGCGCGTCGTTACTGAAATCATTGCGCGCCTGCACCGCGTAATAGCGCAGGAAGTCCACCGCTTCGCGCACTTCAGCGATAGCGTTGGCGAAGGTTTTGCCCGCCTCGCGAGCCAGCAGGCCCATCAATGGCTGGATTTCTGCTTCCATCAGGTCGGCGGCACGCTCCAGGATAGCCGCGCGTTCGGCCGGCGGAGTGGCTTGCCAGATCGGGCCGGAGCTCAGGGCGCAGAGTAGGGCGCTGTCGACATCTTCCAGACTGGCTTCCTGCACATGCCCCACGACGTCACGCAGATCAGACGGATTAAGCAACGGGGTGGCTGTGCCTTCACTGGCAGGGCTGCCGAGCATCGGGGCAGCCTTCCAGTCGTTGTGAGCGGTGGCCAGAAGGGCAGAAGACAGCGAGCCCAGACGATGTTCGTTCGCCAGGTCAATACCGCTGGAGTTGGCGCGCTCGGCACCATACAGATCACGCGGCAGAGGGATACGCGGGTGTGGCAGGCCGAAGCCGCCTTCCTGAGTCGCCATGCGCTCGATGCTGGCCACTGGGTCAGCCACCAGTTCCTGAATGGAAATCGACTGATCGGCAATCCGGTTAACGAACGAAGTGTTCGCCCCGTTTTCCAGCAGGCGACGCACCAGATAGGCCAGCAGTGTTTCGTGGGTGCCTACCGGCGCATATACGCGACACGGTCGGTTCAGCTTGCCATCGGCGACCTTGCCCACGACTTGTTCGTAAAGCGGTTCACCCATGCCGTGCAGGCACTGGAATTCGTACTGGCCGGGGTAATAGTTCTGACCGGCGATGTGGTAAATGGCCGACAGAGTGTGAGCGTTGTGCGTCGCGAATTGCGGGTAGATGACTTCCGGCACCGACAGCAGTTTGCGGGCACAAGCGATGTAGGAAACGTCGGTGTACACCTTGCGGGTATAGACCGGATAACCTTCCAGACCTTCGACCTGGGCGCGCTTGATTTCGCTGTCCCAGTAAGCGCCTTTCACCAGGCGAATCATCAGGCGGTGGCGGCTGCGGCGGGCCAGATCGATCACGTAGTCGATCACATACGGGCAGCGCTTCTGGTAAGCCTGGATCACAAAGCCGATGCCGTTCCAGCCGGTCAGTTGCGGCTCGAAGCACAGGCGCTCAAGCAGATCCAGTGACAGCTCAAGGCGGTCGGCTTCTTCGGCGTCGATGTTCAGGCCGATATCGTATTGCTTGGCCAGCAGGGTCAGCGACAGCAGGCGCGGGTACAGCTCTTCCATGACGCGCTCATACTGGGCGCGGCTGTAACGTGGATGCAGCGCAGACAGCTTGATCGAGATGCCCGGACCTTCGTAGATACCACGACCATGGGACGCCTTGCCGATGGAGTGGATCGCCTGCTCGTAGGAGGCCAGGTATTTCTGTGCGTCGTGCTCGGTCAGTGCGGCTTCGCCGAGCATGTCGTAGGAGTAACGGAAGCCTTTGGCTTCAAAGCGGCTCGCGTTGGCCAGCGCTTCGCCGATGGTTTCACCGGTGACGAACTGCTCGCCCATCAAGCGCATAGCCATGTCCACACCCTTGCGGATCATGGGCTCGCCGCTCTTGCCGATGATACGGCTCAGGGAAGAGGTCAGCCCGGCTTCGTTGTGGGTCGACACCAGCTTGCCGGTCAGCAGCAAACCCCAGGTCGCAGCGTTGACGAACAGCGAAGGGCTGTTGCCGAGGTGCGGATGCCAGTTGCCGGTGCTGATCTTGTCGCGGATCAATGCGTCGCGCGTGCCTTTGTCCGGGATGCGCAGCAGCGCTTCGGCCAGGCACATCAGTGCCACGCCTTCCTGAGACGACAGCGAAAATTCCTGCAGCAGGCCCTGAACGATTCCCGCACGACCGCCAGCGCTTTTCTGATTGCGCAGTTTCTCGGCTATGGTCGCGGCGAGCTTGTTGGTCGCTTCTGCCATGGCTACAGGCAGGCGTGCCTGTTCAATGAGCATCGGCACCACTTCCGGTTCAGGACGGCGGTAAGCGGCGGTGATTGCTGCGCGGAGCACCGATTGCGGCAGGATGCTTTCAGCGAACTCAAGGAAGCACTGGTGAGTGGTGTCCACCGGCAATTCGCCATGGTCATCGCCATCTTTGCTCGCTGAGCCATTGAGTTCGGAGAGGGTTGCGCCACCTTCGAGCTTTTCCAGGTAATTGAAAATCGCCTGTTTGATGAGCCAGTGCGGAGTCCGGTCAATGGACTGAGCGGCTGCTTTCAATCGCTCGCGGGTCGGGTCGTCAAGTTTGACACCCAGGGTGGTGGTCGCCATGTGCTGTCCTCATCGTGCCACTGCAACGTGGCCTTGGTTGTCGGACAAGATTAGCCATGAGTGGGGCGGGGTGCAACCGGGTGCAACCCTTTTTTTGATGAATATTTCCGGGATCTGCCAGCCTGTCCTGCTTTGACATTCTCTGGTGCACAACCGCAGTGCTGATGTACGGATGAAAGGCAGCGCATGCTCTGGAACAGGGCAGATTTCGAAAAAAACGAAGGGAGGTAACGTTGAGGTGCAACTTTTTGATGGTAAATGGGTTGCACCGCTGATGAGTTGTTGAATAGGATGCGTCGCGATGTCGCATCTGCGACCAAGAATTGTTCTCGCGGGACTGGCTTCGGCTGGGAGTGAGGCCAGAAAATCTGCCGCTTTTTTCTGCGTCTTGGCTATTAATCTCCCGGTCAAAGTCGACCTCGCTAAATAAAAACAATGCCAAGGCGAAATACCAATGAGTGTCAGCAATCCCACCCTGATCACCTTCGTGATCTATATCGCAGCAATGGTGCTGATCGGCCTGATGGCTTATCGCTCAACCAATAATCTCTCTGATTACATTCTTGGCGGTCGTAGCCTGGGCAGCGTTGTTACGGCGTTGTCGGCAGGTGCATCGGACATGAGCGGCTGGCTATTGATGGGCCTGCCGGGTGCTATTTATATGTCTGGCCTGTCGGAAAGCTGGATTGCCATTGGGCTCATCGTCGGTGCGTATCTGAACTGGTTATTTGTCGCGGGTCGTTTGCGTGTGCAGACCGAGCACAACGGCGATGCTTTGACCCTGCCGGACTATTTCACCAGTCGATTTGAAGACAAAAGCGGCTTGCTGCGGGTGATATCCGCCGTGGTGATTCTGGTGTTCTTCACCATTTATTGCGCTTCGGGCATTGTTGCCGGTGCACGCCTGTTTGAAAGCACCTTCGGTATGTCTTACGAAACTGCACTGTGGGCCGGTGCTGCCGCAACCATCGCCTACACGTTTGTGGGTGGTTTCCTGGCGGTAAGCTGGACGGACACGGTTCAGGCAACGCTGATGATCTTCGCATTGATCCTTACGCCGATCATCGTGCTGCTGGCGACCGGCGGTGTTGATGCAACCTTCCTGGCCATCGAAGCCAAGGATCCTGCCAATTTCGACATGTTCCGCAACACCAGCATCATCGGCATCATCTCCCTGATGGGCTGGGGCCTGGGTTATTTCGGCCAGCCGCACATTCTGGCGCGTTTCATGGCGGCAGACTCGGTGAAGTCGATTGCCAGTGCCCGGCGCATTTCCATGACCTGGATGATCCTGTGTCTGGGCGGTACGGTTGCTGCGGGCTTTTTCGGGATTGCCTACTTCTCGGCGCATCCGGAAGTAGCAGGGCCTGTCACTGAAAACCCGGAGAGGGTGTTCATCGAATTGGCCAAACTGCTGTTCAACCCGTGGGTGACCGGCGTGCTGCTCTCGGCGATTCTGGCTGCGGTGATGAGTACCTTGAGCTGTCAGTTGCTGGTGTGTTCGAGTGCGCTGACTGAAGACTTCTATAAAGCTTTCCTGCGTAAACACGCTTCGCAGAAAGAGCTGGTCTGGGTCGGTCGCGGCATGGTCCTGCTGATTGCGATCATTTCCATCGTGCTGGCTGCTGATCCGAATAATCGCGTGTTGGGCCTGGTGAGTTATGCCTGGGCAGGATTCGGCGCTGCGTTTGGTCCGGTGGTGTTGATCTCGGTCCTGTGGAAAGGCATGACCCGTAACGGCGCGCTGGCGGGTGTACTGGTCGGCGCAATCACTGTGATTGTCTGGAAGCAGCTGGGTATATGGGGCCTGTACGAAATCATCCCCGGCTTCCTGTTCGCCAGCATCGCTATCGTGGTGTTCAGCCTGTTGGGCAAAGGCCCTTCGGCGGGTATGCAGGCGCGTTTTGAGCTGGCCGAGAAAGAGTTCAAAGCAGCGAGCCATTGAATTGAAATGATTCTGTAGGAGCGCACGAGCAACGCGAGGCCGCGATGGCGGTGTATCAGGCAGAACGCTATCGCTGCCTCGCGTTGCTCGTGAGCTCCTGCAGAGAGCTGGGGCAACAGAAATTCAGCCCTACGTCTTGTTGTGATCAATATCCAGCTTATAGAAGGTGGCTTTGCCGCCTTCGCTGCTGTAGCCCTTGTTGTCCTGCACGTAAACCCCTGCCTTGAAGTACAGCGGCTTGTCACGCCAGGAGGTGCTGACCGGGCTGCTCCAGTTCTTGCCTCTCGCGCTGACGCTCAGATCTCCTCCGGGGCTGAGGTGGATCTTGTAATTGAAGCGCTCGTTCAGCGGTACGCCTTCGGCAATCTGAATGACGCGGCTTTCCTTGTCGTCATAGCGCTTTCTGAACTTCGCAACTATATTTCCCGACTTGGTGTCTTCCTTGTACTGATACTCAACCTTCAGCATCGGCTCGGTGCTTTCGTAGGCGTGTATCTGGCCAATCACGATTTTGCCCGAGGAGGGCACCTGATTGACTTCAAGTGTGGCGTCGAGCTTGTTATCGGCTTGCGGATACATCCAGTTGTGCAGGGTGCCGTCGGACCAGGTTTCGCGCAGTTCACTTCGCGGGTACTTGGCGTTTTCGGTTTTTGATCCGGTGACGGGTGACCAGAAGAAGATGTAGCCCGACTCTGAACGAAAATACTTACCGTCATAGCCTTTTTTCAACTGGGACGTTTCGATTGTTTTGGGGGGCGAACCCACAGGAATACTCAGATTCCACGAAGCCATATCTACCATAAGTTGTTTTCCAATATGTCGCTTTGCCAGTAAGGGCTGTCTAGGTCAAGCCTTTCCGGGTTGTTGTTATACGTTCTCAATAACAAACTGTTAATAATTAATTGCCGAACGGATGACGTCAAAGTGCTGTCACATTGGCTGTAGGGCCTGCGCCATGTGGCCTGTAGGACATGACCGTTAGTCGGTTAAATGTGAACTTTAGTGAAGGCGGTCACAAAGGTATCTTCAGTTTCCGTCAGAGCCGACTAGAGTTGCCCGATTGGAAATCAAAAACGACTGTCCCTGGATGTCGTGCCACATAAGAGAAGTTGCATGGAATGCGCGCAAACCAAGCCGGGTGATGGCTGTTCTGTTTTGTTGGTGGTGGATGACTATCCAGAGAACCTGGTGACAATGCGTGCGGTGCTGCAAAGGCAGGACTGGTGCATCGTCACGGCGAGCTCGGGCATCGAGGCGTTGACAGTGCTTCTGGAGCGCGAAGTCGATCTGGTCCTGCTCGATGTTCAGATGCCCGGGATGGATGGTTTCGAAGTTGCCCGCTTGATGCGCGGCAGCCAGCGAACGCGGCTGACCCCGATTATTTTCCTGACTGCCAACGAGCAATCTCAGGATGCTGTGCATCGCGGCTACGCCAGTGGCGCGATTGACTACCTCTTCAAACCGTTTGATCCCAACGTTCTCAGGCCCAAGGTTCAGGTGTTGCTGGAGCAACAGCAGAATCAGCGCGCCCTGCAGCGAATTTCCCGAGAGCTGGAAGCTGCCAGAGCCTTTAACGCTTCGGTACTGGATAACATCGACGAAGGCATTCTGGTCGTCAACGAGGCCGGGCTGATCAACTTCGCCAACCCTGCAATCTGTCGCCTGTTGGGTGCCAGTGCCGAGACACTGGGCGGGACCAGCGTGATTGATTACCTGATTGAACCGGAGGTCGTCGATTGGGCGCAATCCGGGTTCTATCGCCATTACCGCAATGCCGAAATCTATCGCTTGCACGATGCGGTTCTGCGCACCAGTGAAGGCCGGAAACTGCCGGTGGCATTGTCCTGCGCGCCATTGCCGGCCGAGCAGAAATCCATGGTGTTCAGCATTCTGGACATGTCGGTGGTGCGCGATCTTTATCAGCAACTGGAGCAGCAAGCCGTTACTGATGCCTTGACCGGATTGCTCAACAGACGCGGCTTCTACCAGGCGGTCGAAGGCTTGTTGTTGCGCAATGACCAGCCAGGCCGGTTCCTGGTGCTGTTGTATCTGGATCTGGACGGTTTCAAGCGGGTCAACGATTCCCTTGGCCACGACGCCGGGGATCAGGTCCTGCTTTGGGTGTCCCAGCAACTCAAGGACTGCATGCGGCCCTACGATGTTCTGGCCCGCATGGGCGGCGACGAATTCACCGTGGTCATCGACGGCCTGGACTTCCCCGAGCAAGCCGCCAAAGTGGCGGAGAAACTCATCGAGCGGGTTTCCGTTCGCAGGCAGATCGATGGTCTGGATGTCACGCTGGGTGCCAGTATTGGTATCGCGACCTTCCCGGACTGCGGCTCCAATCTTGACGGGCTGCTACGTGCCGCAGATATCGCGATGTACGAAGCCAAGCGCGCAGGTCGTCAGCAGTATCGCTTCTACGATCAGGAAATGAACGGACGCGCCCGCTCCAGGCTGATGCTTGAAGACAGCGTCCGCACCGCCATCGATGGTCACGATTTCTCTATGGTTTATCAGCCTCAGGTTTCTATTGCCGATGGGCGATTGCGAGGATTCGAAGCGTTGCTACGATGGCAGCATCCAAGCGCTGGTGATGTGCCGCCAGGCGTATTCATTCCTCTGCTTGAAGAGACCCGCCTGATCAACAAGCTCGGCGGCTGGATCTTCGAGCAGGGTGCCGAACATCGTGGCCGCTGCATTGATGTCTTCGACGATGATCTGGTGCTGAGTATCAGTGTCAGCCCTACCCAGTTCTGCATGCCTAACCTTGCTGCCGAGCTGCGCCGCGCCATGCAGCGCTATGACCTCAAGCCGGGGCAGCTGGAAGTGGAGCTCACCGAGGCGTCGCTGGTGCATAACCTGGCGCACAGCCGTAATCAGATCCGTCACTTGCATGACATTGGCGTGAGTATCGCGCTGGATGATTTCGGTGTGGGCGAGTGCTCGCTGACCCATTTGCGCAATCTGGACATCGATACCCTGAAGATCGACCGGCATTTCATCGCCGGTATGCTCACCACGCCGCGTGATACCGCGGTGGCGCGTAGCATCATTGATCTGTGTCGTAATCTGAACGTGCTGGTGATCGCAGAAGGCGTCGAGACCCTTGAGCAATATCAGTGGCTGGCCGACAACGGTTGTCAGTTGATTCAGGGTTATCTGGTGGCGCGACCGATGTTGGCCGACGAGGCATTGAGCTTTCCGAAGGTTTTTGACTGGGAGAGTCTGAAACAACAGTGATTTCTGTACACTGGCGCCTTTCATACTACGTTACGGCTCATGACTGCATCGGCGACTGCTCCGCTCAAATACCTTCAGGCCTATCCGGCAGCACTTCAGGATCAGGTCAGACAGCTCATCGCCATGAACAAACTGGGCGACTACCTTCAGCAGCGCTACCCTGAGCGTCATGACGTGCAGAGCGACAAGGCGTTGTACGCGTATGCGCTGGGTCTCAAGCAGGAATACCTGCGCAATGCGCCGAACATCGACAAGGTGCTGTTCGATAACCGCCTCGATCTGACCCATCGCGCATTGGGTCTGCACACAACGATTTCACGGGTGCAGGGCGGCAAGCTCAAGGCCAAGAAGGAAATCCGTGTCGCCTCGCTCTTCAAGGAAGCGCCTCCGGAATTCCTGAAGATGATCGTCGTACACGAGCTGGCGCACTTCAAGGAATCGGACCACAACAAGGCGTTCTACAAGCTGTGCGAGCACATGCAGCCTGGCTATCACCAGTTGGAGTTCGATCTGCGGGTTTATCTGACCTGGCGGGATATGCAGTAGCACTGAGTATTAGCGCCATTCTGGTGGGAGCGAATTCATTCGCGAAGGCGGTGTGTCAGTCATTGAATGTTTTCAGGCATGTCCCCTTCGCGAATGAATTCGCTCTCGCGGGGAAGTCACCCGCCATGCGCTTACCGTAAGATAAAAGGCCTTCACCCGTTGGAGTTCGATCTGCGGGTTTGGGA
>NZ_JAWHNU010000074.1:19593-26867 GCF_032582135.1 Pseudomonas syringae group sp. J309-1
TCCCCTTCGCGAATGAATTCGCTCCCACGGGGAAGTCACCCGCCATGCGCTTACCGTAAGATAAAAGGCCTTCACCCGTTGGAGTTCGATCTGCGGGTTTGGGATTAGCGACATTCTGGTGGGAGCGAATTCATTCGCGAAGGCGGTGTGTCAGTCATTGAATGGTTTTCAGGCATGTCCCCTTCGCGAATGAATTCGCTCCCACGGGGAAGTCACCCGCCATGCGCTTACCGTAAGATAAAAGGCCTTCACCCAATGGACGTCAGCAAAACCAAATCCAGCTTCTATCGCCGCCTGTACGTGGCGTATCTGATTGACAGCGAACTGGCCAGCAGCGTCCCGGCATTGGTCGACGCGACCGGCATGCCACGTCGTACCGCGCAGGACACGATTGCTGCGTTGGCGGATCTGGATATCGTGTGTGAGTTCGAGCAGCTCGACGGCGCCCGCAATCACGCCGGGCAATACCGGATTCGTGATTGGGGTGCGATCGACAAAAACTGGATTGCGGGCAATCTGGCACAAATCAAGGCAGTGCTCGGTTACCCCTGAGGCTTACTCGAGATCGCGGCGCATCCCGATGTGGGGAATTTCGTCCTCCAGATACACATCGCCCACCGGCTCGAAGCCGTAACGGGCGTAATAGCCCTGCAAGTGCGCCTGAGCTGACAGATAGATCGGCTGGTCGGGCCAGGTTCTCTCTGCGTTTTCCAGCGCCTGCTCCATCAGCTCATGACCAATGCCACGGCTGCGTATCGAGGGTGCCGTCACAACGCGGCCAATGGTCACGTCACCACCTTGCTGGATAGGATCGAGCAAGCGCAAATAGGCAACCAGCCTGTCTTCCTGCCAAGCCATCAAATGGCAGGTATCACCCATCAGATCCTGGCCGTCGACATCCAGATAAACGCATTGCTGCTCAACCACGAACACCTCCGCGCGCAATTGCAGGATGGCGTAAAGCTGCTCCTTGCTCAGGTCGGTGTGGTGTTTGCAGATCCAGTTAATTGACATGTCGCTGACTCGGTGAAGAAACGTTGAGCGAATACTAACTCATCCGGTCAGATACCCAATGAAACCCTGCAATGAATAGCCTGTGAATGTTTCGTGCGGGTTGCCGATAACCCTTCGAGGGTTTTGCGGAGCGCCGCACGTAATGTCATCTGAACGTGAGTTGTGAAAAGGGCTTTATGCAGCTTCAATGAGGCTACATGCCATCACCGGTTTCCCCGGTCATTGGCTGCAATCATCCGGGCGTTGCCCGTCTCAGGGATATGAGCATGTCGTGTGTGCTTCGAGCCATAGCTTTGCTGGGATTGCTGTTGATGGCTCAGGCCAGCGCAGACGAGAGACTGCGCTTGGTGGCCGATGCCTGGCCGCCTTTCACGGACGCTTCATTACTCAATAATGGCCTGGCAAGTGATCTGGTCAGCACCGCATTGCAGCGTGCCGGATACAGCACCGAGTACGAACAGGTGCCGTGGGCGCGCGCGTTGCTCGGGGTCGAGGAGGGGCGGTATGACGTGCTGATCAACGCCTGGTTCAGCGAAGAGCGCACCCGCATCGGTGACTTCTCGGAGGAGTACTTGCTCAATCGCGTTCGCTTCCTCAAGCGCGCCCGCTCCAGCGTGCAGTTTCAGGATCTGAGCCAGTTGTACGAGCGGCCCATTGCAGTCGTCAGGGGCTACAGCTATTCCGCCGAATTCGATAATGACGATCTGCTGGAAAAGGTGCCGGTAAACAACTTTTCCATGGCGCTGCGCATGGTCGTGGCGGGGCGTGTTGATCTGGCCGTGGAAGACGAATATGTCGCGCGTTATTACCTGGCGGCCGAGCCCCAGAGCACCCGTGACAAGTTGCAGTTTCTGCCTAAATCACTGAGCGAAAACAGCCTGCATATTCTGGTCAGTCACAAGAACCCGAAACATCAGGGGATCGTTGCTGACTTCAACCGGGAAATTGCCGCCATGAAAGCCGATGGCAGCTACGCAGAAATCTTCAAGCGACACGGTCTGTAGTGACAGGCTCCGGCACCTTGATCAAATGCGCCGCCAGGGTCCGCAACGGCCCCAGTTGACGGCAGATCAGCGCCAGTTGGGTCTGCACCAGGCGCTGACTTTCATCCAGCTCATCAGGCATTTGCTCAAGTTCAGTGGCCAGCGCCTCTTCAGTGTCGCTGTGAATCGCCACCGGCCGCTTCTCGGCGAGGCCTTGGGCGATTTCATCGATACTGGCCGCCAGCGTCGTGCCCGCGCCGTTGATCAAATGCTCGTGGACTTCGGCCGGTAGCTGCGTTTCACGGTGCGCGCCCAGCCCTGACAGATAGCTCAACAAGGTGTGCGAGAGCACCAGAAAACGAAAACCTACGTCTGCTTCCTTACGGAAATGGCCTGGTTCCATCAGCATGTTGGCCAGTGTGGTGGACAGCGCTGCGTCAGCGTTGTGGGCGTTACGCCGGGCCAGGCGATAAGCCAGGTCGTCGCTCTTGCCTTTGGCGTATTGCTGCATGATCTGGCGCAGATAAATGCTGTTGCAGGTCAGAGTATTGGCCAGCACTTTGTTCAGCCTTCGACCTTGCCAGTCCGGCAGGAACAGGAACACCGCAAGCCCTGCGATCAGGCTGCCCAGCAGGGTATCGAACAGGCGTGGCAGGAACAGCCCATAGCCGTCGCCGACCTGATTGAAGCAGAACAACACCATGATGGTGATTGCCGCAGTGGAGAGCGTGTAACGCGTGGTGCGATTGACGAAGAACACCACGCCCGCCAGCACCGCACACATCGATTGCAGGATCGGGCTGGTGACCAGATCAAACAGCGCCCAGCCGATGGTCAGGCCAATGGCGGTGCCAATGATTCGCTGGCCCAGCTTGCGGCGTGTTGCGCCGTAACTTGGCTGGCAGACAAATACCGTGGTGAGGATGATCCAGTAGCCTTGCGATGGATGAATCAAATGCACCATTGCGTAGCCGACTACCAGCGCCAGCGGCAGGCGTAAAGCATGGCGGAACAGCAAGGACGTCGGGGTCATTTGCAGGCGCAGTCGGGTCCAGGCGTCCTTGAAGGTACGCGGCGAGCGGTCCAGCAGGGAGCTGTCGGTCGCGTCGGCCACGGCATCGGGGTTGCTGGCATCGCTGAGCAGCCTGTCCAGGGTTTCCAGATTGTTCGCCAACGCACGCAGCGAGCGCAGCAGGCCGCGCCACGCCGGGTTGCTCTGAATGCGCAAATGCTCCAGCGAGGCGCGCAAGTCTTCCATCGCATAGGCGAAGCTGTCGTTGTAGACGAATGGCTGACGGAGCTGGATCGACTCTGACAGGGCCTGACAGGCCGAGCCCTGCTGCCGCAGGAGGCGCTGACAGCGGAATAGAACGTCGCTGTGGAAAAAGGCATCGGCCAGTGAGTTGTAAGGGTAGTGCGATGAACTGGCGCGCTCGTGGATGTCCTGAGCGATGAAATAAAGCTTCAGGTAGCGGCTGACTTTCGAACCGGGCCGACCGTTGCCCACCCGATGCAGAATGATTTCCTTGGTGGCGTTCAGTGCTGCGACGACCCGACCGTTTTGCTGGGCCAGTTCCAGACGGCGCGCTTCGACGTCCAGTTGGCGAATCGGCTCGAATAGACTCGATTTCAATTTCAGGTACTGACCCAGTTCGCGAAACAGCCGCGCCAGGGCCTGTTGCACCGGCTGGTTGGAAAACAGCATTTGCCACAATACCGACAGCAAGCCGTACCACGCTGCGCCCGCGACCAGCAGCATCGGTTCGTGCCAGAAGTCCAGCACTTCGCCGCCCCGCTGATCGACGCCAATCATGGTGTAAACGGAGAGAATCAAGGTGCCGTAGGCAATCGCGCTATAGCGCTCGCCCAGCGCGCCGAGCATGGTCAGCGCAAAACTGGCAATCGCCAGTGATATGGCAAAGATCCACGGATAGGGAAACAACAGCTCAACGGCCATGGCGGCAATGCTGAAACACACCAGCGTCACCGCCAGTGCGTTGAGACGGCCTTGCCAGCTGTCATCGGTCTCGGCCAGGGCGCAGGCGATAATTCCCAGAAACAGCGGAATCAGCAGGCCCATTTCGTTCTGATACCAGCACAGCGCCATGCTGCCGGTCAGCGCAATGAAGACGCGAACGCTGTAACTGAACTTATCCAGCGCCCACAGACGGCGGAAGGTATGACGAAGAGATTTCGATGCCATAAAGGAGCTGTTTCACGATTGATCAATGCTGAAGTGGATATGTACAGGCCTTGGCCGCATCTGTACATCCGGTTGGCGAGATTTATTCTGTCGCAAGAGCGATCGAGATCTAAACCTGTGGGAGCTGAGCTTGCTCGCGATAAGGCTGGACGCGATCTAAAGTGAATTGCGTCCAGCCTTATCGCGAGCAAGCTCAGCTCCCACAAGGATTAAATCGCACTCCAGTCATTAAACAAACTGCGCAGCCGCATACCCTGAGGCCCAGGCCCACTGGAAGTTGAAGCCGCCCAGATGCCCGCTGACGTCCAGCACCTCACCGATAAAATACAGCCCCGGCGACTTCAGGGACTCCATCGTCTTGGAGGACACTGCCCGCGTATCAATCCCGCCCAGCGTTACCTCGGCGGTGCGGTAACCTTCCGTCCCTGCCGGTACGACCTGCCAGGACGCCAGCTTTGTGGCGATGTCGGCCAGCTCGGCATGGGTGTACTGCTTCATCGGTTTGGACACAAACCACTGCTCGGCAATCAGGTTGGCCATCTTCTTGGTGAAGATTTCCCCCAGCAGGGTTTTCAGTTCGCTGTTGGGCCGTTCGGTCTGTTGCTCGTTGAGCCAGCTCGCTACGTCGTGGTCAGGCAGCAGGTTGATTTCCACTGCATCGCCAGGATGCCAGAACGAAGAAATCTGCAAAATCGCCGGGCCGCTGAGGCCACGGTGGGTGAAAAGGATGTTTTCGCGGAAGCTCGTGTCGTTGCAACTGACCAGGCAATCCACCGATGTGCCGGACAACTCGGTGCACAGCTCTTTGAGCTGGTCGGTGATGGTGAACGGCACCAGCCCGGCCCGCGTCGGCAGCAAGGTGTGGCCGAACTGCTTGCCTACCTGATAACCAAAACCGGTCGCGCCCAGAGTCGGGATCGACAAGCCTCCCGTGGCGATGACCAGTGATTCACAGTTGATCGTGCCCAGCGTCGTGGTCAGCGTATAACCCGTTTCGGTTTTCTCGATCTGCTGCACGGACGTGTCCATGTGCAGGCTGGCACCGGCCTGCCTGCATTCGTCGAGGAGCATTTCGAGAATGTCGCTGGACTTGTTGTCGCAGAACAGCTGACCGAGCTTTTTCTCGTGATACGGCACGCCGTGTTTGCCCACCAGACCGATGAAATCCCACTGGGTGTAACGCGCCAGCGCCGATTTGCAGAAGTGCGGGTTCTGCGAGAGGAAGTTGCTCGGCTCGGTATACATGTTGGTGAAATTACAGCGCCCACCACCGGACATGAGGATCTTCTTGCCAGGCTTGTTGGCGTGATCGATCAGCATCACCTTGCGGCCACGGCCAGCAGCGGTCAGCGCGCACATCAAACCTGCGGCGCCAGCGCCGATGATCACAACGTCAGTAACGGGCAAAGCGATTTCCTCGGGTGTCTGAAGTGACGCCTTCGCGAATGAATTCGCTCCCACAGGGGATCGCGGAACACCTGTGGGAGCGAATTTATTCGCGAAGCTTTTTGCTGGTTCTTACAAAATCCGGACGCGCAGCGATTTGCCTTTGATCTTGCCGTTGTTCAAGCGCTCCAGCGCTTGCTTGGCTACGCTGCGTTCAACAGCCACATACGCCTGGAAATCGAAGATCGCGATCTTGCCCACCTGGGCACCCGGAATACCGGCTTCGCCCGTCAGTGCGCCCAGAATGTCGCCCGGACGCAGTTTGTCCTTACGGCCCGAACCGATGCACAGCGTGCTCATGGTCGGGATCAGTTGCGAGCCGCCAGCGTTCTTCAGGCTGTCGAGCTGTTCCCAGCGCAACGACGCTTTCTGGAGTTCTTCAATGGCGCGGGCGCGCTGGCTTTCCGATGGGGCGACAAGGCTGACCGCAACACCTTTTTCACCCGCACGACCGGTACGGCCGACGCGGTGAATGTGCATCTCCGAATCACGCGCCAGTTCGACGTTGATCACCATGTCCAGCGCATCAATGTCCAGACCACGGGCTGCAACGTCAGTCGCAACCAGTACCGACGTACTGCGGTTGGCGAACATCGCGAGCACCTGATCACGGTCACGCTGTTCCAGATCGCCATGCAGGCCGACGGCGGAAATGCCTTTGGCAGTCAGGTGATCGACCACTTCCTGGCACTGCTGCTTGGTGAAGCAGAACGCAACGCAGGATTGCGGACGGAAATGACCGAGGACTTTCACGACGGCGTCGAGACGATCTTCAGGGGAGATTTCGTAGAAAATCTGCTCGATCTGGCTGTCAGCATGCAGCGCTTCAACTTTGACGGTCTGCGGGTCGCGCATGAACTTGGACGACAGCTGCTTGATGCCTACCGGGTAAGTGGCGGAGAACAGCAGCGTCTGACGCTTCTTCGGAGTCTGCTCGATGATGTCGGCGATGGCGTCGTAGAAGCCCATGTCCAGCATGCGGTCGGCTTCGTCGAGGATCAGCGTGTTCAGGCCATCCAGCACCAGTGAGCCTTTGCGCAAATGCTGCTGAATACGACCCGGCGTGCCAACGATGATGTGCGCGCCGTGCTCCAGCGAGCCGATCTGCGGGCCAAACGGCACGCCGCCACACAGGGTCAGGACCTTGATGTTGTCTTCCGAACGGGCCAGACGACGGATTTCCTTGGCGACCTGATCAGCCAGCTCACGGGTCGGACACAGCACTAGTGCCTGACAGCCGAAGTAGCGCGAGTTGATCGGGTTAAGCAGGCCGATACCGAACGCAGCGGTCTTGCCGCTACCGGTTTTGGCCTGAGCGATCAGGTCCATACCCTTGAGAATCACCGGCAGGCTCTGCGCCTGAATCGGCGTCATTTCGGCATAACCAAGGGACTCCAGGTTAGCCAACATGGGGGCGGACAGGGGCAAAGTATTGAAAGCGGTGTTAGTCACGGTAAAGAGCCTGCAAAACAAAATGTCGCGCAGTGTATCAGGTCACGTGGCCATCAGGCGCGCTCCCGCCGGGTGGTGATATTCCAATTACGATCATCCGTGGGAGATTCTATGGTTGTGATCAAGCCATAACCCACCCTTTGGGTTGATATTCGCTCTGATTTTTCATCAGGGCG